>JAFSBG010000017.1 GCA_017441945.1 Clostridia bacterium | reverse complement strand
GGCAAAAAAACAGGCCGCTTTAGCGGCGGCCTGTGAAAGTTATGCGATTGGTGGCCTTTCAGTGCGCCTTAAGGCGCTGGCCGGTACGGTGCCCTTCTAGGGCTATTTCAAGCCACCAGTTGAACTGGTGGTTGTTGACTCAATTAAAACTTTCCGCCGAGATTCCACGCTTCCATTATCCAGCGTTTGCCATCGAAGCGGAATACCGAAATACCGCAGTTGGCGCTGACGATGCCTGTGAAGTCGGCATTTTCGCCCATCACAATGCGGAGCATACATCTTGTAATACCGCCGTGGACGAAAGCAACAGCCTTGCCGCAAGGGTCATTTTCAAGCTGAGTGAGGAACTTGCGAAGTCTTTCGGTCTGCATCTGGGCGTTTTCGCCGCCGAATGGTGTGAAATCACTGGCAAAACCGACATATTTTTCCTTTACAGCCTTGATTGACTGCCCTGCAAGACTTCCCACATCCATTTCGCGAATGAGAGGAGTGCGTATGCCTTGAGCCTCAGGAATGGCAAGTTTCTGTGTGTCAATAGCTCTTGTAAGGTCGCTGGAATAGACCCTGTCAAAATTATACTGAGCGAGAATAGGACGGATTGCCTCGGCCTGAGCTTTGCCCAATTCTGTCAGCATTACATCGGTCTGTCCCGAATATGTTCCCGTCTCATTGGCAGTAGTCTGGCCATGACGGACTAAAAATAACAGCATAAAATCTTCCTTTCTATTTTGTGCCGAAGAAGTGAACGATGTTCATATCCTCAATCATCTTGCTGCCGTGCTGACCATTGCCGCCGGGGAGAAGATGCTGACCATGGTCGGGAGCGTAGGCTAAAAGTGTGCGGTGAGTGCCCTTATATTTATCCATAGCCTCGGCAATATGCTGGAATATCTCAGCTTCGCGTGCGAGAATATTGAGCGATTCCTTAGCCTCAGGACCGTAAGTGTGAGCGGCAGTATCATAGGCGCAGGCGTGAATACTGATTACGTCATATTTATCAGATGCGATAAGTTCGAGAGCCTTTTCTTCCATCTCAACTGTGTTGTTGATGAAGAAATAATCCATATCGCGTCCATTGAAAATATAATCAAAGGTACTTCCTTTGTATGCGAGAATAGCAGGTTTTTTGCCATCTTTTATAAGCACGTCAAACAATGTTGTGCAGGCAAGCTGAGGTCGGGCATAAGTCACAATGCCGTGTCCCTCAGGGTCAAGCCCTGTATACATAGATGCGTGAGCAACAGGGGTGACCGATTCGATAGTGCTCACAAAAGGCAGAGCAAGGGAAGTATGCTGCTGCACAGGGGCAAAAAGATAAGGGTGCTTCTGCCAGATATGCATACCGACAGCATCTGCATGATAGAGTATAGCTCTGTCTGCCGTGCCGCCAAGACGCTCTTTAAGCACCTGACACGCCCACTTTACAGGGGGAGCAAACTCGTCAGGGAGAGAAATCTCCATACATTCAGCCACGATAGCTGCAAACTGCTTGAGCGGATAGTAATTGTAATGGTCAGCCATAATTCATGCCTCCTTATGTATTTCTGAAAAAATCAAAGTATTGCTTTGGCGAAATGCCTTTGTATTTGATAAACATTTTATAAAAATGGGAGTAGCTGTTGAAGCCTGCCGAAAGAGCGGCATTTTCAAGGCTCGCGCCTTCAAGTACAAGCTCGGAAACCCTGATAAGCCGTTTCTGAATGATATACTCGGTGACAGTC
>JAFSBG010000184.1 GCA_017441945.1 Clostridia bacterium | reverse complement strand
TGTGTGTATCGTCACGCTTCTTAACAGAGCCACCTGTGCCGTTAATTGCGTCCATGATCTCGTTTGCAAGACGTTCCTTCATTGTCTTTTCGTTTCTTGCACGAGAATATGTTGTGATCCATCTAAGACCAAGTGTTACACGGCGTTCTGGACGAACTTCCATTGGAACCTGGTATGTTGCACCACCAACTCTTCTTGCCTTGATTTCGAGAGCAGGCATGATATTTTCCATAGCCTCTTCGAAAGCTTCTGTTGGGTTCTTTCCTGTTTTTTCTCTTACGATTTCGAATGCATCGTACACGATCTTCTGAGCAACGCCCTTCTTACCATCAAGCATAATGTTGTTGATGAGCTTAGTTACGAGCTTGGAATTGTAAACTGGGTCTACAAGTACATCTCTCTTAGGTACATTTCCTCTTCTTGGCACTTTGCTTCCCTCCTTCAAATAATGATTTCATAGGTACTCAAAAGCACGCTGAGCTTCTGTATGTGTCTTGTTTGGATATGCCCCATATAAAATAACAATATATATGAATAGCAACCAAACAAAGCTACACTGCTTTGCTGCGTTTTCTAACTTACCTTAAAGTGTTTGTGTTTGTTTTAATTACTTCTTACCTGCTTTAGGTCTCTTTGCACCGTACTTGGAACGGCTCTGCTTACGGTTGTTAACACCCTGTGTATCGAGTGCACCGCGAATGATGTGGTAACGTACACCAGGAAGGTCCTTAACACGACCACCACGTACCATAACTACGGAGTGTTCCTGAAGGTTGTGGCCTACGCCTGGGATGTAACCCCAAACTTCCATACCGTTTGTAAGACGTACACGAGCGACCTTACGGAGAGCGGAGTTTGGCTTCTTAGGTGTCATTGTCTTAACAGTTGTGCAGACACCTCTCTTCTGTGGAGAAGACTGATTTGTAGCTACCTTCTTCTTGGAGTTGTAACCCTTCTGAAGAGCTGGTGCTGTGGACTTTGTAGCAAGTACATTACGACCATTTCTAACCAATTGATTAAATGTTGGCATAATTTCCTCCTTCTTTATATATTGTTATTTTAAACCCATCAAGGGGTATAAACAAGATTTACAGAAGTATTGCTGCGGCTGCAGTGTTTACTTCTATTTTGAGAGCCTGGCCCATCTCCTTCATTGAAGGAACCCAGACCACCTGAGTGCTATGCTCTGTGCAAAGCTGAAAGAGCGGATCTTTCACATGGCTCTCTGCGTCTTGAGCAATATAAACCACCTTTGCTGTGCTGTTTTTCACAGCCTTTGTGGTCTGCTTAAGACCGATTACATGTTTATTTTTGACCAGTTCTGACAGCATTTTTCCTCCAAAGCAACGTTCTGATGAAATTATTTTTCAAACTTCACCCAATTTGTGCTCCCAAGATGAAATTATATCATAATATATTACAGGTGTCAAGCAAAATTTATTTTTTAAAAGAAAAATAATTTTTGTTTATATTTCCTAAATATTCATCTTGTTTTTTGGTTGTTTCGCCAAGAGATATATTACCACATACTGCACAAAATTGCAAGAGAAATTTTGTTGGAATCGCAGATTTTTTTGCAGTGCATATACAACCTGTCATTCTGAGTGAAACGAAGAATCTCTATGGTATCAGGAGAGATCCTTCACTTTCGTTCAGGATGACAAAGTTTTATGGTCGGCGCTCCACCTCATCCCCCCTCCCCTTACACATGGGAGACTATTGCAAAGAGGCACAAAAAATATCCTGCACCGTATGATGCAGGATATTTATATTATTTAATGATTACTCTTCGTCAGCAACTTCGACCACTTCGTTATAAGCAACGTCGTTGTAAATATCAAGACCGGAACCGGCTGGGATGAGCTTACCGATGATGACGTTTTCCTTAAGACCGAGGAGTGGGTCAACCTTACCCTTGATAGCAGCTTCTGTAAGAACTCTTGTTGTTTCCTGGAAGGAAGCAGCGGAGAGGAAGGAATCTGTTGCAAGGGAAGCCTTTGTGATACCGAGAAGTGTTGGGGAGCAAGTTGCAGGTTCATATTCTCTGCCGTCCTGCTTGCCCTTTTCGATGAGAGCGTTATTAGCGTCTTCAAATTCGAGGAGATCAACCATTACGCCTGGGAGAAGATCTGTATCACCGACTGTTTCTACGCGAACCTTTCTCATCATCTGACGAGCGATAACTTCAACATGTCTGTCGTTGATATCAACACCCTGCTGACGGTATACTCGCTGAACTTCCTGAATGATGTATTCACGAACAGCGGATGGACCTCTTGTTCTGAGAACATCGTGTGGATTGTAAACGCCTTCGATGATCTCATCACCCTTATTTACTGTACCCTCGTTAACAACCTTGAGAGGAGTGTTAGCTGGGATCTGATATGTCTTTGCTTCGCCGTCTTCGCTTGTAACTGTTACAGCGTTCATTGTGCCGCGCTTGCCTTCTTCGATTCTTACTGTACCTGTAAGGTCGGAGAGGATAGCTGTCTTCTTTGGCTTACGAGCTTCAAAGAGTTCTTCAACTCTTGGAAGACCCTGTGTAATATCGTTACCAGCGATACCACCTGTATGGAATGTACGCATTGTAAGCTGTGTACCAGGTTCACCGATGGACTGAGCAGCGATGATACCAACTGCTTCACCGATACCGATTGGTTCTTCAGAAGCGAGGTTGGAGCCATAGCACTTAGCGCAGATACCGAATCTTGCACGGCATTCGAGAGCTGTTCTGATTTCAACTTCTGTGATGCCTGCGCCGATGATGCGTTCTGCAGCAGCGTCGTTCATGATTTCATCCTTGGAAGCGAGAACTTCGCCTGTTTCAGGATGGAGAACATCGTTTACAGGATATCTGCCAACGAGTCTGTCCTTGAATGGCTCGATGACCTGATTGCCGTCTACGATTTCGCGTGCCATAATACCCTTTGTGCAGCCGCAGTCTTCTTCTCTGATGATAACATCCTGAGAAACGTCAACAAGACGACGTGTGAGGTAACCGGAGTCAGCAGTACGGAGCGCTGTATCGGCGAGACCCTTACGAGCACCTCTGGAGGAGATGAAGTATTCAAGAACCGAAAGACCTTCACGGAAGTTGGACTTGATTGGGATTTCGATTGTCTTACCGGCTGTATTAGCCATAAGACCACGCATACCTGCAAGCTGACGGAGCTGGTTGATGGAACCACGGGCACCGGATGTGGACATCATGTTGATTGGGTTGAACTTTGCAAGGTGGTTGGAAAGAGCGTTTGTAACGTCCTTTGTTGTCTTATCCCATTCTTCGACGATGAGACGGTAACGTTCTTCGTCTGTGATAAGACCGCGCTTGAACTGTCTGTCGATAGTAGCAACACGCTTTTCTGTCTCTGCGATGAGAGTATATTTAGCATCAGGAATGCTCATGTCGGCAACGGAAACTGTTGCAGCGCCAAGTGTGGAATACTTGAAGCCGAGAGCCTTGATCTTGTCAAGAACTTCTGCTGTTGTTGCAAAGCCGTGCTTCTTGATGCACTTCTTGATGATGGAAGAAAGCTGCTTCTTGCCGCATGTGAAGTCGATTTCGAAATCGAACATTGTTTCAGGGTTTGTTCTGTCAACAAAGCCGATATCCTGTGGGATAGCTGCGTTGAAGATGAGACGGCCAACTGTTGTCGGAACGATCTTGCTCTTCATTTCGCCGTCAACTTCCTTGAAGACTCTTACCTTGATAGGAGCGTGGATACCAACATAACCCTTATCGTAAGCGAGGAGAGCTTCATCTCTGTCTGCGAAGATCTTGCCTGTGCCCTTTTCTTCTTCGTTGTCGATTGTGAGGTAATACGGGCCGAGAACAAGGTCCTGGTTAGGAACAGCAACAGGAGCACCGTCCTGTGGCTTGAGGAGGTTGTTTGCAGAGAGCATAAGAAGTCTTGCTTCAGCCTGTGCTTCTGCGGAGAGCGGTACGTGAACAGCCATCTGGTCGCCGTCGAAGTCGGCGTTGTAAGCTGTACATACGAGAGGATGGAGCTTGAGTGCTCGGCCTTCAACGAGAATTGGTTCGAAAGCCTGGATACCAAGTCTGTGGAGTGTAGGAGCACGGTTGAGGAGAACAGGATGTTCCTTGATGATTACATCGAGTGCATCCCATACTTCTGTGTTAGCTCTTTCGACCATCTTCTTTGCGCTCTTGATGTTATTTGCAAAGCCGTCTGCAACGAGCTTGTTCATGATAAATGGCTTGAAGAGTTCGAGAGCCATTTCCTTTGGAAGACCGCACTGGAAGATCTTGAGGTCAGGACCAACAACGATAACAGAACGGCCGGAGTAGTCAACACGCTTACCGAGGAGGTTCTGTCTGAATCGACCCTGCTTACCTTTGAGCATATCGGAGAGAGACTTGAGAGCTCTGTTGTTAGGACCTGTAACAGGGCGGCCTCTTCTGCCGTTGTCGATGAGGGCGTCAACAGCTTCCTGAAGCATTCTCTTTTCGTTTCTTACGATGATGTCAGGAGCCTTGAGCTCGAGGAGCTTCTTGAGACGGTTGTTTCTGTTGATAACTCTTCTGTAGAGATCATTGAGGTCAGATGTAGCAAATCTGCCGCCGTCGAGCTGAACCATTGGTCTGATTTCAGGTGGGATGACCGGGAGAACGTCCATGATCATCCATTCAGGCTTGTTGCCGGACTTTCTGAAAGATTCAACAACTTCGAGACGCTTTGTGATACGAACTCTGTTCTGGCCGATAGCGTCCTTGAGTTCTTCGCGGAGCTCTTCAGCAAGTGTTTCAACGTCGATTTCAGCGAGAAGCTTCTTGATAGCTTCAGCACCCATTTCAGCCTTGAAATCGTCTTCGTACTTTTCAACGTAGTCTCTGTATTCTCTTTCGGAGAGAACCTGCTTCTTGATGAGTGGTGTATCACCTGGCTCAGTTACGATATATTATGCAAAATAGAGAACCTTTTCAAGGATTCTTGGGGACATATCAAGGATGAGACCCATCTTGGATGGGATACCCTTGAAGTACCAGATGTGGGAAACAGGAGCGGCAAGCTCGATGTGACCCATTCTGTCACGTCTTACCTTGCTCTTTGTGATCTCAACGCCGCAGCGTTCACAGACCTTGCCCTTGAAACGGACCTTCTTGTACTTACCGCAGAAACATTCCCAGTCCTTTGTCGGACCAAAGATCTTTTCGCAGAAGAGACCGTCTCTTTCAGGCTTGAGTGTACGGTAGTTGATAGTTTCAGGCTTCTTAACTTCACCGTGAGACCATTCTCTTATTTTATCCGGAGAAGCCAAACCAATTTTGATCGCGTCAAATGTCATATTATCCATTTTTTCTTCTCCTCCTTTTTTACATTACATTAAATGGTTCATCGTCGATATCGGAATCCATTTCGTATACTTCTTCGAATTCCTTATCGGAGAACTCTTCTGCATTGCCTTCTTCGTCTTCAAAGCCGAAGCCTGCTGCAGCAAATTCCTTATCGGAAGCTACTGTATCGTTTTCTCTTACGATATTTTCGTAGCCGTCGTCGTCATAATTTTCATCGAGAACGATGACCTCGCCGTTCTTATCGAGAACGTTGATATCAAGACCGAGAGACTGGAGTTCCTTTGTGAGAACCTTGAAGGATTCAGGGATACCAGGTGTTGGGATGTTCTGACCCTTGATGATGGATTCATAAGTCTTAACACGACCAACGATATCGTCGGACTTGACTGTGAGGATTTCCTGAAGTGTATATGCAGCACCGTAAGCTTCGAGTGCCCAAACTTCCATTTCACCGAAACGCTGACCGCCGAACTGTGCCTTACCACCGAGAGGCTGCTGTGTAACGAGAGAGTATGGACCTGTGGAACGAGCGTGGATCTTGTCGTCAACAAGATGAGCAAGCTTGAGGTAGTGCATGTAACCGACTGTAACAGGATTGTCGAATGGCTCACCTGTTCTGCCGTCGTAGAGGATTGTCTTGCCGTCTTCACGGAGACCAGCTTCTCTTAAGAGACCTCTGATATCTTCTTCTGTTGCACCGTCGAATACAGGAGTTGCAACATGGATGCCCAATGTCTTAGCCGCGTAGGAAAGGTGGGTTTCAAGAACCTGACCGATGTTCATACGGGATGGAACGCCCAGTGGGTTAAGGCAGATATCAAGTGGTGTGCCGTCCGGAAGGAATGGCATATCTTCCTGTGGAAGGATTCTGGAAACAACACCCTTGTTACCGTGACGACCAGCCATCTTGTCACCTACGGAGATCTTTCTCTTCTGTGCGATATAGCAGCGGACTACCATATTAACGCCTGGGGAAAGTTCATCGCCGTTAGCTCTTGTGAAGACCTTTACGTCAACGATGATACCGCTTTCACCGTGTGGAACGCGGAGGGATGTGTCACGAACTTCTCTTGCCTTTTCGCCGAAGATAGCTCTGAGGAGTCTTTCTTCTGCTGTAAGTTCTGTTTCACCCTTTGGTGTAACCTTACCGACAAGGATGTCACCGGAGTGAACTTCAGCACCGATACGGATGATACCGCGTTCGTCGAGATCACGGAGAGCTTCTTCACCGACATTAGGAATGTCTCTTGTGATGTCTTCCGGACCGAGCTTTGTATCGCGGGATTCGATTTCGTATTCTTCGATGTGAACTGATGTATAAACGTCATCACGAACGAGACGTTCATTGATGAGGATAGCATCTTCGTAGTTGTAGCCTTCCCACATCATGAAGCCGATGAGCGGATTCTTACCGAGGGAGATTTCACCCATGGATGTGGAAGGACCGTCAGCGATTACATCGCCCTTCTTGACGATATCGCCTGCGTTTACGATTGGATGTTCATTGATACATGTACCCTGGTTGGAACGAGCAAACTTTGTGAGCTTGTGAACCTGTGTACCGAGTGTATCATACTTGATTGTGATTTCATTGGACTGAACTCTTGTTACAACACCGTTGTCAAGAGCGAGAGGAACTGTACCGGAGTCGACAGCAGCGCGGTATTCGATACCTGTTGCTACGATAGGAGCTTCTGTGATGAGAAGCGGAACAGCCTGACGCTGCATGTTAGCACCCATGAGAGCACGGTTGGCGTCGTCGTTCTGGAGGAATGGGATCATAGCTGTTGCAACGGAAACCATCATCTGTGGAGCAACGTCGACGAGGTCTACTCTTTCGCGTTCAACTTCGATGATTTCTTCACGGTAACGGCAAGTTACGCGGTCAGCCTTGATTCTGCCATTTTCATCCAATGGTTCTGTAGCCTGAGCTACGATGTATTCGTCTTCGATATCGGCTGTCATATAGCGTACTTCGTCTGTAACTACGCCTGTTTCCTTATCGATAATTCTGTAAGGAGCTTCGATGAAGCCGTAATCGTTGATGCGTGCGTATGTTGCGAGGTAGGAGATAAGACCGATGTTCGGACCTTCTGGAGTTTCGATCGGGCAGAGACGGCCGTAGTGGCTGTAGTGTACGTCTCGAACTTCGAAGTTAGCTCTGTCACGGGAAAGACCGCCAGGACCGAGAGCAGACATACGGCGCTTGTGAGTAAGCTCAGAAAGTGGGTTTGTCTGATCCATGAACTGGGAGAGCGGAGAAGAACCGAAGAATTCCTTGATAACAGCTGTTACAGGACGGATGTTAACGAGGGACTGTGGTGTTACTGTTGCGATATCCTGAGTTGTCATTCTTTCACGAATAACTCTTTCCATACGTGCAAAGCCCATACGGAACTGGTTCTGAAGGAGTTCGCCGACAGAACGGAGACGACGGTTGCCGAGGTGGTCGATATCGTCCTTCTGACCTACGCCGAGAGCGAGGTTGTTGATATAGTTGATTGTTGCAAGGATATCATCTGGGATGATGTGCTTTGGAATGAGGTTTTCGATGTTAGCCTTGATAGCTTCGATGAGAGCTTCGCCTTCGAATGTTTCCATAAGTTCGCGGAGAACGGAAAGGCGAACCTTTTCGTTGATGCCGAGAGCTTCTTCGTCACATTCAACGAAGTCACTGAGCTTGACCATGCCGTTGGAGAAGACAACAACTTCCTTGCCGTCTACATCAAGGATAGCACGGTTGATACCCATCTTTTCAAGCTCCATAGCTCTTTCGCGGGAGAGGATTTCGCCTGCCTCTGCCACAACTTCACCTGTCATATCGTTTACGAGAGGCTGAGCGAGCTTTCTGCCGTTGAGACGCTTCCAGATAGCCATCTTCTTGTTGAGCTTGTAACGACCGACAACAGAGAGGTCATATCTCTTAGGGTCAAAGAAGAGGCCGTTGATGAGGTTCTGAGCGGAATCCACTGTTGGTGGCTCACCTGGGCGGAGCTTCTTATAGATTTCAATGATAGCTTCTTCGTATGTCTTGACAGCCATATCCTTGTCAAGTGTTGCAAGGATTCTTTCGTCTTCACCGAAGAGTTCCTTGATCTCTGCGTCAGTTGTTACGCCGACAGCGCGGATAAAGGATGTGATAGGGATTTTCTTATTCTTGTCGATGCGGACATAGAATACGTCGTTGATGTCTGTTTCGTATTCGATCCATGCACCGCGGTATGGGATAACTGTTGCTGTGTAGGAGACTTTTTCCGGTCTGTCATAGTTGAGAGCGTAGTATGCACCCGGTGAACGGACAATCTGGGATACAACTACACGTTCAGCACCGTTGATGACGAATGTTCCGCGCTCAGTCATGCGCTGGAAATCGCCCATGAAGATCTCCTGCTCTTTGATTTCTTCTGTTTCCTTGTTGCGGAGTCTGATACGGACTCTGAGAGGAGTTGCATATGTTGCATCTCTTTCCTTACACTCTGCAACTGTGTACTTTGGAACAGGGTCGAGAGAATAGTCAAGGAAGGAAAGCTCAAGATTGCCTGTATAGTCTGTGATGACACCAACATCACGGAAGACTTCCTTGAGACCTTCGTCTATAAACCACTGGTAGGATTTTTTCTGGACCTCGATAAGGTTCGGCATCTGCAAAATTTCATCAACTTTTGCAAAGCTTCTTCTTGTTTTGCGGCCAACTTTTAATTCTTTTACCACATTTTCACTCCGTTCTTTATTAGAATACGCTAGGATGCGTTGTTGCTTTTCGCAATTTACCTCTTGCATTTTCACGGAAAACTTGCTATAATAACTTTGCAATAGATTTGAGCGTGGTCTTCCATACTAATGCAATTATGAATTATAGCACAAGTCTTGACATTAGTCAATAGTTTTGTTATAATTTTCTTTGATTTTTATTTCGGACAGCTCTCCCCG
>JAFSBG010000183.1 GCA_017441945.1 Clostridia bacterium | reverse complement strand
TCAGCTGTGATATCAACTGTGCCGCGAACGTTGTTCTTAGCGTCGTCGATTTCGATGCCGAGGCATTCGAGACCTTCGCAGATCATCTTACGTGTTGTAGCTGCGTTTTCACCAACACCAGCTGTGAATACGATAGCGTCTACGCCGCCCATTGCTGCAACGTAAGAACCGATGTACTTCTTAACCTGGTATGCGAACATCTTGAGAGCGAGGTCAGCTCTGTGGTTGCCTTCTGCAGCTGCTGCTTCGAGATCACGGAAGTCAGAGGAGATACCGGAAACACCGAGAACACCGGACTTCTTGTTGAGCATTGTAACAACTTCGGAAGCTGTCATGTTTTCGTTTTCAGCGATGAAGCCAACGATAGCTGGGTCGATAGCGCCGGAACGTGTGCCCATGAGAGGACCTTCGAGTGGTGTGAGACCCATTGTTGTATCAACGCACTTGCCGCCCTTAACAGCTGCCATAGAGGAACCGTTACCGAGGTGGCATGTAACAACCTTAAGATCTGTTGCTGCTGCGTCTACGCCGAGGTGTTCAGCAACCTTAGCAGAAACATATCTGTGGGATGTACCGTGGAAGCCGTAGCGACGTACGGAGTACTTTTCATAGTATTCGTATGGGATACCGTACATGAATGCTTCTTCTGGCATTGTTGCGTGGAATGCTGTATCGAATACTGCAACCTGTGGAACGCCTGGCATTGCCTTCTGGCAAGCTTCGATACCCATGAGGTTAGCTGGGTTGTGGAGAGGGCCGAGTGGGATGCACTTCTTGATAGCTGCGATAACTGGTTCTGTTACGAGAACGGATTCAGAGAATTCAGCACCGCCGTGGAGAACACGGTGACCTACTGCATCGATTTCGGAAAGGCTCTTTACAACGCCGTGTTCAGCGTCTGTGAGGAGACCGATAACGAGTTCGATAGCTTCGGAGTGTGTAGCCATTGCGTGGTCGCCCTTGATCTTGTCGCCCTTGCCCTGGTGTGTGTACTTACCATCGATACCGATTCTTTCGCAAAGGCCCTTTGCGATAACTTCTTCTGTCTTCATATCGAAGAGCTGATACTTGAGGGAAGAAGAACCTGCGTTGATAACTAAGATGTTCATTGGATTTTTCTCCTTAAATTATATTGTCAAAATATTATTTTTTGATATAATATATATACCAAGTTATATTTTACACTATAACTCGGATTTTTTCAAGAGGTTTTTCAAAACTTTAGCAAATCGGAGGAAGTTTTTGTGAATATATGCGGAATAATCTGCGAATACAATCCGTTTCACAACGGTCATAAATATCAGATAGAGCGGACGAGGGAGATTCTGGGCGAGGACACCATTATCGTCTGCCTGATGTCGGGCAACTATGTCCAGAGAGGCGATGCCGCTCTTTACCATAAGAATATACGGGCGAAGGCGGCTGTGCTTGAGGGGGCGGATATTGTGCTCGAGCTGCCGTTGCCTTATGCTTTATCTTCGGCTGAGGGCTTTGCGCGCGGGGCTGTGGATATTTTGAGCAAGATAGGCTGCACTCATCTCTCCTTCGGCGCAGAGGACGATAATGTGGACAGTTTGCGAGAGATTGCTTCCCTTTTACTGGAAAAATCCACCATAGATGCCACCCTTGCCAATCTCACCAGCGGCATCTCATACGCTGTTGCCCGTGAGCGTGCGGTTTATGCCCAGATAAAGGAGAAGGCGGCTCTTTTAAAATCGCCTAACAACATTCTTGCCATTGAGTACATCAAGGCGATTATTTCTCTTGAAAGCCGCATGATTCCCGTGGCTGTAAAGCGTCTCGGCGCAGGGCACGATACCGATAATGTTGTTGAAAATACGGCTTCGGCAACTTATATAAGAAGCGTCATTCGTGAAGGCGGAAATGCCGACGATTTAATGCCTGCAAAGGCTTGCGAGGTCTTTAAGAACGCCCCTGTTCATAAGATAAATGATGATATTATTATGTCCCATTTAATACGCCTTAATGCCGACGATATCCGCCAGTTTGCCGATGTTTCGGAAGGTCTGGAATACCGCATTTTCGATGCTATCCAGAGCTCATTTTCTTTCGATGAAGTATGTGAAAAGGCTAAATCCAAGCGTTATGCCCACGCACGAATCAGGCGCATACTGATGAATGCATTTTTAGGTATCAAAAAGGCTGATGTGCCTGATGCTTACCCTTATGTAAAGTTATTAGCCTTTACCGACAGAGGGCGTACTTTACTGGCTGAAAACAGGGACAACGAGAAAATCAAGCTCATCACAAAGCCTGCCCATATCCGCGATATGGGTGATGAGGCAAACCGCCTGCTCGATATGGAAATCAGGGCATCAAGGCTTTATTATATGTTTGGCGGCGGCACATATATCAATGAGTTTAAGTCGCCGGAATATGTCGGTTCGCCAAAAGCGAACAGCTAAATTCGCTGGTGCGAGCTAAACAGAGTATGCCCTGCTGAATTGCTGCGCAGCTATATTTGCCAATGGCAAGCTTAATGTATCTGCGATGCATTGGATAAAGGACACCTCATCCGCCTCGTTCCTCGGCACCCTGTCTCGCTGCGGCTCGGTCACGCCGCGGGTCTGACAGCCCACTGGGCTGTCATTCAACACCGCGGTCGCCGTTTCACTACCCTCAAGGGGAAGGCTTTAAAACTTTACTGTCATTCTGAACGAATGTGAAGAATCTCCTGCGGTTTGAATAATTTTGCAGTAGCATTTTCAGGATGGCGCCTCCCCTACAAAATTGTGCATACAAAAAGCCACCCAAAGGTGGCTTTTATTATTTTAGATAAACTTCATCTGTGTCACATCAAACATACCCTTTTCGGTAAGTCTGATTTCAGGTATGACGGTGAGCGCCATAAAGGAAAGAGTTGTGAACGGGTCAACGCCCTGGCACACGCCCATTTTTCTGGCGATTTCCACCATTTTACCCGTCTGTTTCTGGACAATCTCACCCTTTTCCACGCTCATAAGCCCTGCAATCGAAAGCTGCAGCGAATCTATGACCTTACCGCCCGATGCAATGACATAGCCGCCCTGTGTTTCTCTCAGCTTATTTATCGCGCAGACGATATCCTCGTCATTGTCTCCCGCCGCAATTATATTATGGGAATCGTGGGACACAGTTGTTGCCACAGCGCCGTTTACAATGCCGTAGCCCTTCATCGGACACACGCCTATCATGCCGTTTTTGCCATGTCTTTCGGCAACAACAAGCTTGGAATACTCGCCATTTGGAATAAACTCGCCCTTTTCACCCGGCACCTCTTCCCTTTTATGGAGGGTGAGAAGCTGATAAGGCACAAGCTCAAGCACATCGTTTTCTTCCTTTTTAGGGCAGGAAATATCGGCGATACTGATTTCATCGAGGATAACAGTATTCACAAGGCTCTCGTCTTTAAGCTGATATTCAAAGCCATTGAGCCACTCGTCGGTGACGATATTGCCGTCTTTTATCACCATTGAAACAGCGGCATTTTCAAGATTATCCACAATGGCAAGGTCGGCAAGATAGCCTGCGCCCACAGCACCCGATTTATTCAGCTTATAGAGCTGTGCCGCATTATAAGATGCGATTTTATATGCCTTTGCCGCAGGAACACCAAGCTTTATTGCCTTGCGGATGCACAAATCCATGTGGCCTTCGGCTTCAATATCTTCAAGATGACGGTCGTCACAGCAGAAAAGACATCTGTCAAGAGGCATACCGGCCTCAAGCAGGCCGCCAATAAGCTGTTCGAGATTTTTCGCACCGCTTCCCTCTCTGACGAGAATGTGGAAGCCTGCTCTCAGCTTTTCAACAGCTTCTGCAGCGGTGGCACACTCGTGGTCGTTGGCAATTCCCGCCGCTTTGTACGCCTGCACATCCTTGCCTGTAATGCCGGGAGCGTGGCCGTCGATGATATAATCAGAGAAGGCATTCATCTTCTCCATAGTTTCCTCATGGCCGTAAAGCACATCGACAAAGCGCATCATCTCGCCAAGACCTCCCACTCTCGGATGGCTGAGATAAGGGCGGATATCTTCCGCAAGGAACTTGCCTGCGCCGTTTGTTTCCATATCTGTGGCAGGAACGGAGGACGGCACCATCATAATGACATTGACAGGGGCATTTTCTGTTGAGTCCAGCATATAATCCATGCCACGTGCGCCGCAGACATTGACTATTTCGTGAGGGTCGGCAACTATTGTTGTTGTACCTTTTTTTACGATATATTTGGTGAGCTCAAGGGGAGAAACCATAGAGGATTCGATGTGGATATGGGAGTCGATAAAGCCGGGAACGATATATTTGCCCTTGCAGTCGATTTCCTTTTCGCCCGAATACTCGCCGATGCCGGCTATCATATTTCCGACTATCGCCACATCTGCCTTGATGAATTCCTCGGTAAAAACATTGAGAACTGTGCCGTTTTTCAGCACTAAATCGGCTTTTTCAATGCCGCGCGCCACATTTATAATATTCTTGCTCATATTTCCTCCTTATGAAAAAGCCGGAGAAAGCATAAACTTTCCCCGGCATATCGGTATTTTTACAAACGCCTGTGTTGTCAGGGGTTTATTATTCGTCGTCTGTTTCTTCCTCTGTGATGATCTTGGAAATTACAGCTTTTTCCAGTCTGTGGTTTTCGATTTCAAGAACCTTTATGTAAAGCCATTCGGTCTCGATCTCAAACTGTGTGCCGTCCTCCGGAATGAAGCCCTTCTGTTCAAAGACAAGACCGCCGAGAGTGTCATATTCCTCTGTCGGCAGGTTGCCGTCGATGGCTTCCTCGATTTCCTCGAGGGAAGGATTGCCTGTAACAAGCCACTGATTTTCGCCGGTTTCCTTGATGCCTTCCGGCTCTTCTTCAATGCCTTCAACATCAAAATCACCCACAATCTGCTCAAGCAGGTCATAAAGAGTTACAGCGCCGAGAACTCCGCCGTACTCGTCAAGCACGATGGCAAAGCGGTGTCTGCGTGTCTTCATCTGCTTGAAAAGCACGTCTGCCTTCATATTTTCAGGCACAAAGAAGGCAGGCTTTACAGCCTTTTTTATGATATTATCCTGCGAACGCTCATCTGCCTTGATAGCGAAGAAATCCTTGATATTGAGGATACCGATGATATCGTCCACGCTTTCACCGCAGACAGGATAGAGAGAGTGGCGTGTTTCAAGAATGATATTCTCCCATACAAGAGGGGAATCCTCTGTCCACAATAGAGTGAGGTCTGTTCTGTGAGTTACGAAATCACCGATTGGGAGATCATCAAATTCAAACAGGTTGTTGATAATTTCCTTTTCCTGAGCGTCGATAGTGCCCTTTTCTTCACCCACATCGACCATCATGCGGATTTCTTCCTCGCTGACCTCTTCCTCTTCTTCATTAGGGTCGATGCCAAACAGACGCAGGATTCCGTTTGTAGATGCATTGAGGATGAACACGACCGGCGAGAAAATCTTTGAGAAGAATGTGATAATGCCTGCGATGGCAAGCGCCATATTTTCTGCCTTTTTCATGGCGATACGCTTTGGCACAAGCTCGCCGAGGACGATTGTCAGGAAGGACAGAATGATTGTGATAACTACAACTGCGATAGAATCAAGAGTTGCTGCAGGGATGTTTACGCCGAGGCTGAGCACCCATTCAACCAGCATATCCGAGAAATTTTCGGCAGCGAAAGCCGAGCCCATGAAGCCCGCCAATGTAATGGCTACCTGAATTGTCGACAGGAACTTTGTCGGCTGTTCTGTAAGCTTTACAAGCTTTTTAGCCCGTTTATCCCCTTCTTCTGCCATTTTTTCAAGTTTTGCGTCGTTTATTGATACTATTGCGATTTCTGCAGATGCAAAGAATGCGTTTATTGCTATAAGTATGGCCTGCAGAGCCAATTGCCAGATTAACATATTTCCTCCGTTTGGATAATTGTGATGTGTTTTGAATGATGTGATTGGAGATTTAGTAAAGTATATCCCTCCACCGCTAACGCGGTCCCCCTCCCTTTAGGCAAGGGAGGCATGGCATAACAAATGCTGAATTATGCTACATTCGTCTTTTTTCAAAACACAAAAAGGCAAACCTCTGTGCGTACTGCAAGAGATCTGCCTGAATAAACTCTATTTTATTTGCCGCGTAAGGGTTCATAGACCCTGTACTGTCGCCGTCCATATTTGTGCTGTGTCTCCTTGAAATAATATGTTGAAATGATTATACAATATTTTATAGGTATTGTCAAGAGGCGGATTGTTCTGCTTCGCAGAGCGATATGGTGTTTCCGATGGATTTTATAAGCTACAATTTTCGTTTACTTGCGGTGCGTAGAGGGCGCCGCACCCTACAATACACATAGTGTAACAAGTCACATTGGATAGGTACAACCCCTCCGTCTTTGTAAAACAAAGACACCTCCCCGAAAGTGGGGTCCCCGGACGACCTGTCGTCTGGGGTTAATCCACAGGGGAGGCATATGTCTGTAATTAGTAGATATACTCGAACTGGAGGCCGCAGGCGTCGACTGTGTCTTTTTCCTGGATGCCTTCTCTTTCAAGCATATCGAACACGCCCGCCTTGCGGAGTGTTCTTTCAAAGTACATTCTCGATTCGTAATCGCCGAAGTTTGTAGAACCGACGACCTTTTCGATCCATGTACCGCGGATGTAGTAAATGCCATCCTCGACTTCGATCTGGATATCGCGTTCTTCAGGAAGTGTTTCTTCCTCGAATACGAAGTCTGCTTCAAAGTCTGGAATTGGGTCGAGCTTCTGCAGCTCATCCCACACCTTATAAATAAGCTCGCGTGTGCCTGTGTTTGTTGCCGCAGACATTTCAAGGCACATAAAGCCCATCTGCTCTGCTGCAACCTTGACTCTGTCAAGATTATCGCTGTCTGCTTCAAGAATATCTGTCTTGTTGCATACGATGATCTGTGGGCGCTTTGCCAGCTCTGGGCTGTACTTTTCAAGCTCACGGTTAATGATCATCATATCATCAACAGGGTCTCTGCCTTCCGAGCCGGAAACATCGACAAGATGGACGAGGAGTCGGCATCTTTCAACATGGCGGAGGAAGTAATGACCGAGGCCTACGCCTTCGGATGCGCCTTCGATAAGACCCGGAATGTCAGCACAGACAAAAGACTGACCTGCGTCGACGAAAACAACGCCGAGATTTGGTGTGAGAGTTGTAAAGTGATAGTTTGCGATCTTTGGTCTCGACTTGGAAATCATCGAGAGCAGTGTGGACTTGCCCACATTAGGGAAGCCGATAAGACCTACGTCAGCGATGAGCTTGAGCTCGAGAAGGATTTCTCTTTCATCGCCTTCAAGACCTGGCTTTGCAAATCTTGGAGCCTGTCTTGTAGGAGTTGCAAAATGGGCATTGCCCCAGCCGCCTCTGCCGCCCTTGG
>JAFSBG010000182.1 GCA_017441945.1 Clostridia bacterium | reverse complement strand
TGGTGCCGATGACCGGACTTGAACCGGTACGATATTGCTATCGAGGGATTTTAAGTCCCTTGCGTCTACCGATTTCGCCACAGCGGCGGATATTTACAACGGAGATATTATAACATTATAACGGCAAAATGTCAAGAAGATAGAGATGAAATAAACGATAAAAACTGCAATTATCTCAAAAATATTCTTGTTGCAATTTTCGCCGTATTTGGTATAATAAGACATATAAAGAATATTTGAAAAGAGGGTTTAATATGAAAGTTACAGTCAGAATCCCTTTCCTCAACAAGGCTATCGAGGAAAGACTCACAAAAACAGCAGACGAAATCGGCTATTCCATCAAGTTCCTCTCTATGGACGATGTAAAGCTTGAAGATTTCGCAGACAGCAATATCCTCTTCGGCAGATTCCCTGCAGATATGATCAAGGATGTCAAAGACCTCAAATGGCTCCAGCTTCCATCGGCAGGTATCAACGGCTTCACAGACGACAGCATTTATCCAAATAACGACGTTATCCTTACAAATGCCAGCGGTGCATTCGGCGTTACAATCGCTGAATATCAGGTCATGATGCTTCTTATGATGATGCGTATGGCTCCTCAGTACCTTGAAGGCCAGAAAATCGCACGCTGGAAGAATCTCGGCGCAGTACGTTCTATTTTCGGCAGCCGTATCCTCGTTGTCGGCACAGGCAATCTTGGTGGCGAGTTTGCTAAACGCGTAAAGGCTTTCGGCGCTTATGTTGTAGGTATCAGAAAGAATGGCAATCAGCTTGTCGAAGGTTTTGATGAAATGCACAACATCGCAGATCTTGACGAACAGCTTAAGCTGGCTGACGTTATCGCTCTCAACCTCCCGGGCACAAACGATACAACAGGTCTTATGACAAAGGAACGCATCGCATTGCTCAAGGAAGATGCAATTCTTATGAATGTAGGCCGCGGCACAGCTATCGACCAGGATGCTCTTAATGAAGCACTCCGCGGCGGCAAGATTGCAGGCGCTCTCCTCGACGTTACAAATCCTGAGCCGCTTCCTGCAGACCATCCGCTTTGGACAGCTCCTAACTGCCTTGTAACACCACACGTTTCGGGCAACTATTCTCTCCAGTACACTTGCGAAGTCCTTCTCAACATCTTTGAAAACAACCTTAAGAAGTTTGCAAAGGGCGAAAAGCTTGACAACATTGCAGACAGAAAAGCAGGCTACTAAAATCTATCAAAAGCGCTCCTTCGGGGCGCTTTTTTACTAAGGCGGTGATACTATGCTGATAAAAATAGGAAATTTTGATTTCACAGAGGTGTGGGACGGTGTGCTTTATAAAAAGCTGTCCGCTTATCCTCAAATCTCCGATTGGGAGGCGCGTACTCTTATTGAGTTCATAGACTATGAAAATGCCAACGGCAGAAACTGCACGATAGAATGTGAAAATGTAGAATTACTTACCATTATCAATGAAAAAATAGCCGACAGAAGCTATAAAAATGCACCTCGGCCCTATAAAATAACCGAGTGCACAGCCTGCCGACATAAAGGATGCCTTACCGATTATGTCTGTCACACAACATCAGTTGAAAATGCTGTCAGCATACTGAACTGCGGCTCCATTCTTTCGGCGGTGAGAGCGAGAAATCTCCCTGCTGAAGTGCTGATGAAAGAAAAGCGTAATGCCGCAAAAGACCCTGCCGATTATTTTGATTATGTCATGTTTTCGTGGGGCAACTGCCAGGCAGGGGACAGGCTTGTAATGGAGCGTAAACTGGGAAGATTCCCGGACCAGCAAGACCTGAGTGAAGGCTTCCAGCCGGGTGTCAGATTTTATTTCAGATATGATGAGCTGATAAAGCATCCCGATGCCGTTTTTGACGGCGTACTCCCGCTGAAAATCAGGGACGAAGTACTTCTTGCCGATTGGGTGGATAAAATTGTGATTCCTATGAGATTGCGAAACAGCATAATTCCCCATATACCTGAAAAGCTTGAAAACAAAGTCATTTTCATAGAAAACGACTGCAAGGATATCTGGGAATGGTCGGAAAAGGTATATAACATTATAAAATAAACAAAGCCGCGCCTTGTGCGCGGCTTTTATATGGGCACAGACAGAACGACCCTTTCATATAATATACCAGGAGGGGATGATATGAAAAAGCGAAAAAACTGTCTTATTGAATATATCGCCGTGCTTGTTATCGGCATTTTAACTGCGCTTCTGCTGCCTGTATGGCTGTGTTTTTCTGTTATAGTCGGCTTGCTGGTGCTTGTCTGCCTGCTGTTATAATGTAAAAATATGTAAAATATACATCATGTTGTATATACAACTCCCGGATATACTATTGTCACAAAAGGTCGAAACTTGCGACCGATTTATGTGGAAAAAATTGGAAATAAGTAGTATAATGAAGATAGATTTTATGGGGGTACAGCAATATGACAGATTTCACAATGGATTATTATTTACTGGCGCAGGCAACAAATATCGAAGGGATGAATATGGAAACTTACGGGGTGAAGCTTACGCAGACTTACTCAGACGGCAGAATGGAAACTCTCAGCCTTCCGGATATAACGCCTCACCGCAGCAAAATGGAAAAGCTCATCGAAATGATGAAAAATGGTATGGTCACCATAATGACAGCCGAAGAAATAGTGGAGGATTTCCTTGAAATGTAGCTTAAGGTGTGCTATAATTACAATAATAAATTTTGTAATACAGGTGAACTATATGAAATGTCCATACTGCGGCTATAATGAAAGTAAGGTTATCGACTCCCGTCCGACAGACGACGGAAACAGCATCAGAAGAAGACGCGAATGTCTCTCCTGCGCCAAGAGATTTACTACATATGAGATAATGGAATCTGTCCCTGTGGTTGTCGTCAAGAAGGACGGCTCACGACAGAGCTTTGACAGAAACAAGGTGCTTTCCGGCATGGTAAAGGCTTGCGAAAAGCGTCCTGTTTCCCTTGAAGTCCTCGAAAGGGCGACAGATGAAATCGAGCAGACATTGCTCAGCTCTCTCGAAAAGGAAATCCCTGTGGAAAATATCGGCAATCTCGTTATGGAAAAGCTCAAGGCTATCGACGAAGTGGCTTATGTCCGTTTCGCTTCGGTTTATCGTCAGTTCAAGGATATCAATACTTTTATGGAAGAGCTTTCCAAGCTGCTCAAGAAAAACTAAATTATACGGTCAGATGATGGCGAGTCAAGCTCAAATATAACGCTTATCATGGCGCGCAGATTCCAGAGCGCCGCACGATATTCGTCAATTTCATCTGACGATGCCCATGAATTGCATAGGGCAAACTGGGCATCTATCGAATCAAGCTTGTCATGAGGGACGACTGCGGAGAAAAAACTCCTGCGGTCGTCCCATATTTTTTTAGCTTCAATAACAGGGGAGCCGTCGTAAATCTCATTTTCAGCATTTATGATTTCATCATCAATAGCGGAAATAATCTCCAATGTAACATCATCGGTCACATCTCGTACATAAAATACGCCGATTATAAGCAGTAAAAATATAATTATTGACGCAATATATCGGCTCATTTGCTCTCCTTTTTTATGATAACAGCCTTCTTTTCAGTACTGCAAAGCATGAGAAATACATCTTTTATGCTGGATATACCATTCTTTTTAATCTCGGATTCAACCCAATTCATGTCAATTCCAAGTATATCGAAAATATCACGGTTTACATATCCGTCGGCAATAACCGTGTAATAAACAGGGGAATCCTTCACTTTCTGTCCCATAATTTCAGGCGTAACAGGCTGATTTCTGTCCTTCAGCAACACGCTGAGCTGTCCGTTTGTTTCAAGACGGGCAAGGCGGACAGAGGCAAGGTCGAATACATCTTTGAGACGCAAATCCTCCTGCAATTCTTCAATGCTCAGCCGTGTGGCTTTGAGAGCCTTCTGGTCGATAACTCCATCTACAATTATAATAACAGGCTTACCCGTCAGTATTTCGCGGAAACGCGGGATTTTCAGCGCGATAAAAGATACAAAAATCTCGGCAGAAATCAGCGTGAGAATAGGAACAATACCGTAAGATAGCGGAATGTCCAGATTCTGCATAGGCACGCTGGCAACGGCAGAAACGAGTATGGTGATAACAAGCTCGGTGGGCTGCATTTCTCCAACCTGCCGTTTGCCCATCATGCGTATGGCGACGATAACAAAAACATAAAGAATAAGAGTCCTGACAAATGGTATGAGCATAATTTCCCTCCGTAAGATATGTTTTGCCACAAAAAGGAGGATTTATACACAAGCGGTTGAAAAATGACTGCATTGTGGTATAATTAAACTATACAAACGCAGGAGAAATAATATGATAGCTAAAAGTGAAATCAGAAAGATAAATAAGGCAAAGCGCAACGCAATGGATAAGGCAGAGGTAGCTGAAAAATCCACACTTGCACAGCAGATTTTCGTTGAAAGCGAGCTGTATAAAAACGCACAGCAGATTATGCTCTATATGCCGTTGGGAAACGAAATCGGAACGGAAATAATGATGAAGGCGTCATTTAAGGACGGCAAAAATGTCGTACTGCCAATCACAGACGGCGAAACAGGGGAGATTACGCCTTATTTAATAGATGAAAATACCGAATTTGTCATCGGCGCATTCAAGGTGCGCGAGCCGGTTGGCGCAAGTATTGCAGATGTTGAAAAGACCGATGTTATCATCGTGCCCGGCATAGCTTTTGACGAAAGAGGCGCAAGAGTCGGCTTCGGCAAAGGCTGTTATGACAGACTTCTGGCAGAAACAAAGGCGGTTAAAATCGGCTATTGCTATGAATATCAGGTGAGCGAAGCCATCGCCGATGAAATCCACGATATGCGTATGGATTATATCCTGACAGAAAAGGGAATAAGGAAGATAAAATAGGGCATTTTATTTGACAAACCGCATACAATACTGTATAATATATTTTGCTTCACAGAGGTGAAGCACATCCGGATGTGGCGCAGTTGGTAGCGCGCTTGACTGGGGGTCAAGAGGCCGTGGGTTCAAGTCCCGTCATTCGGACCAGACAGGGTGCACAGATGTGCACCCTGTTTTTGTATAAAATTATTGATTTTTCCTGCCGCACAAGATATAATAGAAGCAATAAAATTATCTTTATCCGAAAGGGGAAGCCAATGAAAATAATCGATGCTCACCTGCATCTTTTCAAAAACGAAAACGGCAGGGCAGAGGAGATGGCAAACGCTGTGGGACACAGCAATTCTGTCCCGCATCTCAGGAAAGTATATCATAAGCTCGGCATTGTTCATGGTGTCATTATGGGTAATGGCGGGCTTGAAATTGAAAATCACAACTATCCTTCCGATATTTTTCATTACTGTGTCGGTCTTGACAGCACACTTATGGCAGACGGCAAAAATACAATTTCACATATGGCAGAGCAGATTGAGGAGCATTTGAAGCGCGATTTGTGCTGCGGTGTCAAGCTTTATCCCGGATATAATAAGATTCCGCTGACCGATGAGCTTTATCAGCCTGTTTATGACCTTGCGGCAAAGTACAACAAGCCTGTCGCTGTTCACATGGGCCTTACATCGTTTTCGAGAGCTCATCTTAAATACTGCCATCCGCTTGCCCTCGACGAGGTTGCAGCAGATAATCCTGAAACACAGTTTGTCATGTGCCATTTCGGAAATCCGTTTTTTGAAACTTCGGCAGCCGTAGTGCTGAAAAATCCAAATATGCATGCAGAGCTTTCGGGATTGCTTGAAGGCAGAATAAATGTTGACGAATATATGAAAGAGCAGGCAGGCTATGTGGGTGCGCTGAAAACATGGATGTATGCCGTCAATAACTGGGATAAGTTTATGTTTGGCACAGACTGGCCTATAGTAAACCTAAGCGAATATATCGAGTTTTTCAAGAGAATAGTGCCTGAAAAGCATTGGGACAAGGTATTTTTTGAAAATGCCAACAGAGTATATCGCCTCGGTTTATAGAAAATACTATCGTAAAAGTTATTGTAATTTGCTTAAAAATATTGTATAATACTCGGTAGATGAAAAATAAAGAGGAGATTTATATATGAGCATTCTGGCTAAAGTAATGGCAGACCTTGAGCTTTTCAAGGATCTTGAAATTTTTGAATGTCCGCTGTGCGGCGGTGCAGGCGGCATTGAAGTTGAAAATGACTGGTGCGTTTACGTTTCCTGTGCAGACTGCGGCGGTCATACAAGCGAAGTGCCTTTCAACAGCCCTGATGAGAAATATGCAGCCGCAAAGAAGGCGGTTGAAAACTGGAATCTCGGCAAGGTTATTTCTCTCGGCACAGGCGCAAACTAAAAATAATAAAACACCTTCGGGTGTTTTTATTTTTGTAAAAAAAGCATGGGATTTTGTAATTTGTAGTGTATAATAAAATAGAAGCCACCCGAAAGGAGGTGTTGGATTTGACCGAAAAAGAAATCGTGAATATGATTTACATAAGGCGCGAAAAGGGAATGGAAGAGCTTGTCAGGCATTACAGCCCTCTTGTGCGCTACATAATAAAGCCTATTCTTGAAAACGAGCATGACAGGGAAGAGTGCCTCAGTGACGTTATGATGTCGGCGTGGAATAATATCAGCCAGTATAACGAAAGCCGGGGAAGTCTCTCTGCATGGCTTACTGCCATTGCGCGTAATACTGCTCTCAACAGGGCGAGAAATAACAAAAAACACGCTGAAAATGACGAGCTGGATGAAAAAATGCCGTCAGCAAATCCGACGCCTGAGCAGGCTGTGCTTGAAAATGAGCTCAAGCTTGCGCTGAAAAGAGCACTTGACAAGCTGGACAAAAACGAGCGCCTTCTGTTTTATAGAAAATATTACTATATGCAGCCGACAGCCCAGATTGCAAGAGAAATGGGCATGACCGAGCGGGCTGTCGAGGGCAGGCTCTATCGCATAAAGCAGAAGCTGCGTAAGCTGATGGGAGGTGACGAGCGTGACTGATTTCGATAAAATGACCGACCTGGAATTTGAAATGCTGCTCGAAAATGAACTCCCTGAAATGCCTCCTGAAGAAATAATGAAGGAAATAAATCCGATAAGCAAGAGTATGAAGCGCATTGCCATAGGACTTATTATTTCGCTTATAACCATTGATTTCTTCGGCTTGAAGCAGATAATGCAGACGATAGGGCATATACTTCTCTTGCTTGGCTTCCGCACATTAAGCAATGAAAACAAGTGGATGAAATCGGCTTACTTGATGACAATACTCATCGCATCCCAATTCTTTGTTTCTGTAATTCTGTCAGTAACATGGATTGCATCACAGACAGACAGCAGCGGAATACTGATGTTTACAGGCTGGATTTCGGCGTGTCTGCTTCCCGTCAGAGCCTTGTGCCTGTGGAAGGGAATAAGAATGATACAGGAAAAGGCGGGGCTTGCCCCGTCAGCCAATTCAGCGCTTATGCTTGCAATATGGTATGTAATAATTCTCGCCCTTGCAGCGGAAAACTACACGGGCGGATTTGAAGTATTATTATTGATGCTGTGCTATATTTTAACAGCAGTATGCGTGTACAGACTTTCAAAAACTCTCGATGAAGCAGGCTATTCAGTTGAAGCGGCGCCTGTAAAAATGGAGGATAATAATATGAAAAAGCTCATTATTGTTGTCGTTGCAGTTGGCATGGTAATTGGTATGCTGTTCTTCCAGAAAGTTCCGATGAACTGGGAAATTATGGAAAGAGAAACCGTAGCCGAGGTCGAAGCGGTAAAGGAAAAACTCATCGGCTTAGGCTATCCTGAGTATGCCCTCAATGACCTTACAAACAAAGATATCCTCGCCTGCAAGGAC
>JAFSBG010000181.1 GCA_017441945.1 Clostridia bacterium | reverse complement strand
ATTGAGCAGATTAAAATGCTTGCAGAGGACAAGGATACTTTCATTGCACAATTGGAACAGAGCCGCAGATTTTATACCGGAAATCGCATGGACTACGAACAGCGACTGGATGATATGCGAAAAGAAAAGTCAGAGACAGAAAAGAAAATCAATTCTCTGGTAGACTCCCTTGTAGATATGGGTGACAGCCCTGCCAAAGCTCATGTAACCAAACGAATTGAACAGTTGAACCAAGAATACCAGTCCCTTGAACAGCGTATTCAGGAACTGGAAGGATTGACTTCACAGCACGCTCTCAGCGATATTGAATTTGATCTGTTGCGTCAGTTACTGACCATCTTCAAGGATGGCATTGATGAAATGACCGTTGAACAGAAACGTGCTGCCATTCGTACCATCGTGCGTAAGGTAGTATGGGATGGTGTCAACGCCCATGTGATTCTGTTTGGCGTCAAAGATGATGAAATCGAGTACCCGGAAATTGCAGCTGTAGCATCCGGTAATACTGAAGATGATGAAGAAACCGAGGAATTGGTGGACTTTTCTGACGTAGATTACGATGATGACGATATGGAGGATGACCGCCTGGGAAAAACTGAACCCCTCAGTGCATCAAAAACGCATTGGGGGGAGGATAGCAAATGAGATTTTAATGTACCTCCGCAGAACGAGCAACTCACGGACAGAGATTTCGATAGATGAGCCGCTGACGACAGACGGCGAAGGGGGCGAGCTTTCGCTGTCCGATGTGCTTGGCACCGAGCCTGACAGCGTAAGCCGTCCTCTTGAGGATATGACCGACAGGGAGATTCTCCACGCTTCTCTTGAAACCCTCTCTCCCCGCGAGCGTGAGATAATCTGTATGCGATATGGGCTTGACGGCAGCGACGGGCTGACGCAGAAGGAGGTTGCCGAAAAGCTGGGCATAAGCCAGTCGTATATCTCACGGCTTGAAAAGAAAATCATCACACGCCTGCGCAGGGATATGCAGAAGGTGATGTAGGGCATTCGCAGGGGCGACGCCCTCGGCATCCCGCGGAACATTTGTGAATGCACCGAAGAATCTTCCGCCCGATTTATGTAATCTTTGTAGGGGAGGGTCTCTGCGCCCTCCCGAAAAGAAACAGAACGCCTGTTCAATTTGGCTTGTCACATCTTGCTATGTAAAATCAACGGGCGGGCATGGAAACCCGCCCCTACAATATAATATATAAAAGCCACTCAAACGAGTGGCTTTTGGTTTATTCTGCATCTTTAAAGGTTGGAGTGAACTTCTCACCGCATTTCTGGCAGGTTTGTGTGCCTAAAAATCCATCGGCAGGAGAGATTGAGATTTTTGCAGTATCCATTGATTTTCCGCAATACGGACATTTTATTGTGATACCCCATTTTTCGTCCATCAGATAGTAATAGATTCCGTAGAAAATGGCTGACAGTATGCCGACGACAGCAATCATCAGATAGAAAAATCCATTACCGATATTGTTTGTCTTATGTGCACCGACCTCAATTCCATGGTCGCCGATGCCTGTTGCAATCAGAAGCACCATACAAATTATATATATGGTGAAAAGAGTCTGCACGATGTTGCTTTTGTGCTCGATTTCCTTTAACGTGTAACGTCTTTTCATATTTTACCTCTTGTTCTTTAATGTTTTCATTATACATCATAAACATACATAAGTCAAGAATGGTGTTACATACACGATATCGGGCGGGCATGGAAACCCGCCCCTACAATGTCATCCTGAACGAATGTGAAGGATCTTTCCAGCGGTTCGCAGAAATTCTGTAGGGGACGACGCCCTCGGCGTCCCGCGGTGCATTCGTGAATGCACCCTGCAATATAAAATAAAAGCCACTCGATTGAGTGGCTTTTATTTTACTGCTTCTTTCCGCAGTTGCAGGCATTAGGGCAGCCTGCACAGCCGCCTTCGCACACGCCGTTTTTCTTGATGTGCTTTACAGCCTTTATCATCATCAGCGCGATTATGCCAACTACGAGAATATTTGCAAAAAGTTCCATTAGAAGAATACCTTTCCCACATTATACATGATAAATGTGACGATATATGCGAAAATTGTCTGGTATGTAAGAGCGAAAACCGCAATTTTGCCCTTGCCGATTTCACGCTTGATTGCGCCGAGAGCGCCGATACATGGAGCGCACAGCAGATTGAAAATCAGGAAGCAGTAAGCGGAAAGCGGTGTGAAAGCCTGCTGGAGATTTGCCCAGATTTCCATGCCGTCTTCAGCAACTTCGGCTGTGCCGTAGAGTACGCCGAATGTGCCGACGATGTTTTCCTTTGCGGCAAGACCTGTGAGGGTTGCAACAGAAGCTTCCCATGTGCCGAAGCCGAGAGGCTTGAACACAGGCGCGATAACAGAGCCGATATCAGCCAGCATGGATTCGTTGCTGTCCACCATTTCAAATGCAAAGTTGAAGTTGCTCAGCAGCCAGATGACGATGCATGCAACGAAAATTACAGTACCTGCCTTGACAGCGAAGGAGCGGACGCGTTCCCATGTGTGCTTGAAAACATTGCTTGCCTTTGGCATATGATATGCAGGAAGTTCCATGATAAACGGCGCTTCTTCCGACTTGAAAGGCTTTGTCTTCTTGAGAACAAGACCGGAAATGAGGATAGCAACAATGCCGATGAAGTAGGCACTTGGTGCCACCCAGCTTGCGCCGCCGAACATTGCGCCCGAAATCATTGCGATTACAGGGAGTTTCGCCGAGCAAGGCATAAACGATGTTGTGATAACTGTCATCTTACGGTCAGATTCGCTTTCGATAGTACGGGAAGCCATAATGCCGGGAACAGAACAGCCTGTGCCGATGAGAATCGGAATGAAGCTCTTGCCCGAAAGACCGAATTTTCTGAAAATCTTATCGAGCAAAAATGCGATTCGCGCCATATAGCCGCTGTCTTCAAGGAGAGAGAGCAGGAAGAACAAAAGGGCGAGCTGCGGCAGGAAGCCGAGTACAGCGCCGACACCGCCGATAACACCGTCTGTGATGAGGGCGATGAGCCATTCGCTTGTGCCGATGGATGCCAGCAGATTCTGTGCGCCAGGAATGATGATTTCGCCGATGAGAGTGTCATTCACCCAGTCGGTGGCGATAGTGCCGATAGTTGTGACAGAGATATAATATACGCAGAACATGACGAAGGCAAAAATCGGCAGAGCCAGATATTTGTTCATCAGGATTGTGTCAGGGTTAAAAGTCTTTTTCAAACCGCACTTGTGGCAGGTTTTCATCGACTTTTCGATGTATTCATAGCGTTCTGTTGCGAAGATGCTTTCGATATCGTCATCGAAAATGCCTTCAAGCTCCTTGCGGACTCTTTCGGCAGTTTCCAGAGTTTCTTTGGAAACCTCAATGCCGAGACGCTGGTCATTTTCCAGCAGACGAACTGCGTAATAACGCTTGTAATTCAGGTCACCAAGAGTGTTTTCCAGCTCGTTGACGTGCTCCTCGATGTGGTGGTCGAAAATAAGGCGCTTCTGCGGCTCAGTACCCTTGACAGAGTAAACCTTGTTGAGCAAATCTGTAAAACCTTCGCTTCTCAGTGCGGAAATCTCGACGAAAGGACAGCCGTAAGCCTCCTCGAGAGACTTGACGCAGATGAAAGTGCCCTGCTTTCGAACAACGTCCATCATATTGAGAGCTACAACGACAGGAATGCCGATTTCGCGGAGCTGTGTTGTGAGATAGAGATTTCTTTCAAGATTTGTGGCATCGACGATGTTGATGATAACATCAGGATGCTCGTTGATGAGATAATTACGGGCAACAATCTCCTCGTTTGTGTATGGCGAAAGGGAGTAAATGCCCGGAAGGTCGGTCAGCGTAATGCTTTTGTCGGCAAGCAGCTTGCCTTCCTTCTTTTCAACAGTAACGCCCGGCCAGTTGCCGACGTACTGGTTAGAGCCGGTCAGCCCGTTGAACAGAGTGGTTTTACCGCTGTTCGGGTTGCCTGCGAGTGCTATCTTCATGGCTTTTCCTCCTATACAACTTCAATAAATTCGGCGTCAGCCTTGCGGATGCTCAGGCTGTAGCCACGGAGACGAAGCTCCATAGGGTCGCCCAGCGGCGCCATGCGTTCAACATAAACGTTAGTGCCCTTTGTCAGTCCCATATCCATAATGCGTCTGCGGACAGCGCCTTCGCCGCCAAGCTTTGTAACGCGGACTGTCTGACCAGGCTTGATTTTATCCAGAGTGTTTGTCATAATTAAAACCTCCTGAAAGTTAGGATTTCCTAACCTATGTCTTAAAAAGTAGTTAGCTCCTGCTAACAATTATAGTTTACCATAACTAACTCATTATGTCAATAGACAGTTAGCGTAAATTTACTCGCATTTTGTCTTTGTGCAACATTCTGTCATCCTGAACACAGTGAAGGATCTCACGCGATTTGCAAAATCCCCCAGCCTCCCCTGTGCAAGGGGAGGTGGCTGAGCGTAGCGAGGTCGGAGGGGTTGTAAATGACACCGCCAAACCCCCAGTTTACTGTCCTTTTTATCGCTCATAAACTGGAAAAAATAAATCGGGGGGTAACGGGCGAAAATGATTGAGTTTACGATTTATTCATAAAAAATCCGTCGATAAGTATAGAAAAATGCTGTTTTTCTGTGGAAAACTTTCAAAGAAATCAAAAGTCAAGAGGAGTTTCACGCACAAATTCAGGTGGATTTTTGTGCAACAAACTCCTCTTGTTTTGGTGTAAAAATATGTTGTATAATGAAATCATCAACCAGGCCTGTTTGAAATAATTCAAAAAGGAGGGCATCTCAATGAAGAAGATGTTCAAAAAAATTACAGCCATGACAATGGCTATGGCAATGTTATTGTCATTCGGTATGACAGCACTTGCAAACGATTTGACAGAAGAAGAGGTAAACGATATTTTGTCTAATCATGGTTTTTCTGCAGAAGCAATAGAAGCTATTGATATTGCGGATAAGGCTACAATGGCTCGTCAGATTCTTGCGGGAACACATTCATTTGAAGAAAATACCACGACAGACTTCTATAGTGTAAATATGGAAGGCGAACTTGAGGAAATTTCATCCAATGCAAGAATTTCTTCTGCAGATGTAAGATGTACAGTTTTTGCTACAACTGTAGAAGAATATGGGGAATTTGCATATATTCTTTATATCATCAGTTATGAGTGGTTGACTGCGCCTGGTATGACTACTGCCGATGCATTTGCCGTATCATGGTCTAATGACTTTGCGTACAGAAATAGTTCATTTCAATTGAATGGCTATTATAAAGAGCTTTCCAGCAACTCGTGGATTCTTGATTATACTTCTGTAGATAGAGGAAAAACTGATTTGCAGGGGTTTGGTGTAAATTTGCCATATGCAGGTAGTGTTCCTAAATGGCAAATACAGTTTAAGTTAGAACCTAAAGATTCAGCTCCAGCTTCAGGAGTATGTGAAATAGCTTACAACTATGCTTACAATAAGGGAGTTACTGGACTTACAGTAAATTTTAAAGGTGCTAGTATGTCTTTTGATGGTTGGTGCGATATATTGGGTGATTCGCATCAAAAAGCTTACTAAAAAGGAGTGTAAGATATTATAGTGAAAAAAATAATCGCAACGATATGTCTGCTTAGTGTACTGTTTACGATGTTTGCAGGTTTCAGCTTTGCAGCACAAAAACACCCAGACGACTGCACCTGTGAAAAGTGCATGGTCTGCGTGAAAGACAAAGGTCTTGAATGTCACTGCCCGGCTTGCACAGTTGAGCCAAACTGGGGCGGTGGAGTAGACGAGGGTTAAACCTTATCTAAATTAATTCCAAAAAGCTTTTTGGAATCACGTTTGATAATTTCAACATTATCATTGAAACCTAATCTACGGTTAAGAATGATGGCATCCTTGAGTATAAGGGTGCCTTCTTCTTTTTTGAAAGTTGCGCACAGGGCATAACCTTTATTCATAAGTAATTGAGCCAACTGTAAAGGTCTGCCGAAGCGTTCACAAAGCGGAAGAGCTTCTTCTGTAATTTCAAGACATTCTTTGAAGTAATCGGCTCTGCCTAAAGCTCGTGAAAGATTGTAATACAGCATGATAAGAATTCGCATCATTTCTTCATTATCTTGATTATTTTTATTGGATTTAATTCTATCAACTAAGCTTTGATAAATTTTTATGGCAGTAAGCTGGTCATTTTCCTCGCTATAAGAATTGGCTATGGAGTTCAGGATATATAGCTCTTCCGTTGTGAGAAGCAACTTATCTGTTTTTTCGATAGAAAAATCCTTATGGAGAAGTGACATAGCATTAAAAAGCATTTCTCTCGCCTTAAGTTTATCTTTTTCTACATGGGAAGTGTAAATAGCCTTACAGCGGAGAATAAATTGACTGAACAGAATATTGTCAGATGAAACATCTTCTGCAATATCAAGTAATTCAGAAAGTTTGCCGTATTCCTTCATACGAATAGCATCTTTAATTTGATTTTTGATTTTGATTTGCTCAATACCTTTTTTACTGTATGAAGCATAATAAAACTCCATTGGCAGATTTAATCTTTCGAGCAATACTTCCGCCACATATTTTCTGCATTCTGCCTTGCCGTTTTCAATTCGCGACAGGGCCGTGCGGTCGAGAATGCCCTCGCACAATTCGTCCTGACTTATATTCAGTTCTTCGCGTCGGTTTTTAATTATTTCGCCAAATAAAATATTGTCCATAATATCCTCCTTTGAGAATATTTTATATACCTTAATCATATCATACCAAAGCCATATTAACAAGTGCGTTTTGCCCTTCAAAAAAAGACTTCCCCTGGGGGAAGTCTTGATTTTTATGTGGATTTTTTATGCAAAAAGGTCGAATGCGAACTTTACGAACAGCATAATGAGCACGACGAACATGAAGTACTGCACCTTTTTGCTGCCGCCCTTGATTGCGTACTTTGCGCCGAAATATGCGCCCAATGCGCCGCAGACAGCGGCAGGAATTGCAAGGATATATACGATTTTGCCGCTGAAAAGGAAGATTACAACGCTCGCCATGTTACTTGCAAGATTGGAAAGCTTTGCACAGCCGCTCGATGTCAGCAAATCGTAGCCGAGGAGGGCAGAGAAAAGCATTATCATAAATGTGCCTGTGCCCGGGCCGATAAGACCGTCATAGATGCCCATGCCGAGACCGATGAGGAAGCTGATGACGATTTTCTGGATGTTTGTGCGTTCAACAGGCTTTGGAGAAATCATTTTGTCCTTCTGCCAGACGAGAAAAACCGCAACGATTGGCAGAGCGATGAGCATGATTGTCTTGAGAGTTTCGGACGCGATGAAAAGGGCAAAGCCGGAGCCTATGCTTGCGCCGATGAGAGCGCCGACAGCCGACCAGATTGCAGCGGAGAAGTTGATTTTACCGCTTGTGATGTACTTTAATGTTGCCGAAATACCGCCGACAAAAGCGGAGAATTTATTGCTCGCCAGAGCATAATGGGATGGCAGACCGATGAAAAGGTAAGCCGGAAGGGAGATAACACCGCCGCCGCCTGCAACTGCATCGACAAAGCAGGAGAGGAAGATGAGCGGACATAAAATGAGCAGCATATTAAGGCTGATCTCAGGCATTTTAAACACTCCTTTATATTATTTTATAATGTTATATTGAGAAGAACTACCCTGCCTCCCCTGTGCAAGGGGAGGGGGACCATTCGGCAGAATGGTGGAGGGGTTGTTGTAAATCACTGTGCATAATTTCAATCTTTGCTTAAATCAAACTTCCCGCCACGCGCAAGGCGTGGGGCGTCTTCGACGACTTCTTTATGCGATTTACCCCACAAAACTTGTTTTGTGGGGACCCCAAGTGATTAAATAGGCACGCCGCCACTCGGCGTCGGAGAAGCAAAATGCCCAAACGAAAACGGGGTCCCCGGGCGACCTGTCGCTCGGGGTGAAATTACACGCAGTTTGATCACGGGACCAGAGAGCACTCTGGACTCCTTGTGTGTTCGTTCCTCACATATCGACAGACTGGGGTGGGTTACATTTCTGGGGGGAACTTCGATTAAATCGCAAGATTACCATAAAATTCTCTTGGTTTCCTTTGAGGAAGAGAACTTTTACATATTACAAATAAGTTTCCATAAACTCGCCGCGTTCCTTGCTTGGTACAAGTGCGCCGCCTGTTGCCCATGCGATATGCACAGCGTTGTCCATAAGCTCGGTCAGCTCGTTGTCCTCAACATAAGCTCTGCCGTCAAGATATTCTTCAAGACCGAGAACACCCTTGAATGCCGCGCAGGCAGAAGGTTCGATGAAAATGCCTTCGCTCTTGTCCAGGTCGCGGAGGAAATCGTAAAGCCTGTAATCATCAATGGTGAAAACGCCCGAAAGCAGCTTTTCCATCAGCTTGCCAACAAGCTTTGACGGTCTGCCGACAGCAAGACCGTCGGCGTGAGTGATGCCGGAGAGCCCGATATCGTAAACCGAAACATCGTTGTGAAGCTCCGACGCCATGCCGAGAAGCATTGACGGACAGTTTGTCGGCTCAACAAAGAAACAATGGACATTGTCGCCGAAAATGTGCTTGAGACCAAATGTAATGCCGCCCGGAGCGCCGCCTACGCCGCATGGAAGATAGACAAAGAGCGGATGCTCTTCATCGATTGTGATATCCATTTCCTCAAGCTGTCTTTCAAGACGCTCTGCCGCAACAGCATAGCCCATAAAAAGATTGATGGAGTTTTCGTCGTCGACAAAATAGCTCATAGGGTCGGTGTCAGAAAGGGCTCTGCCCTGATGGACAGCTTCTGTAAAGTCGCCGTCGTATTCGATAACGTTTACGCCGTATGAGCGAAGCTTATCCTTCTTCCACTGCTTTGCCTCTCTCGACATATGCACAGTTACGCGGTAGCCGATGACAGCCGACATAATGCCGATAGAAAGACCTAAATTGCCTGTGGAGCCAACGTGGATTGCGTATTTATTGAAGAAATCCTTGTGATTTACAAGCTCTCTGTAGTTGTCATCCTCTGTGATGATGCCGTTTTCAAGAGCCAGCTTTTCTGTGTAGTGAAGCACTTCATAAATGCCGCCTCTCGCCTTGACAGAGCCTGCAATAGGAAGGTCGGAGTCCATTTTGAGAAGCAGTCTGCCTGCGATTTCGATGGAAAATTTCTGGGAGAGAAGCTCCTTCATATTTTCGATTTCGCGCAGCGGAGATTCGATAATGCCGTCACTTTCCTTTGTTTCGGGGAAAGCCTCCTCGATGAAAGGGGCGAAGCGGTCAAGACGCTCGCTTGCATCACGAATCTGCTCCTTTGTAACGGAGAGTTCGTCCCTGATAAGCTCAAAAGGCTCTTTGAGCGGATTGAGCCAGAGAGTTTCTTCGCCTTTTGAAACTTTAAAAACAGCGGGATTTTCAAAAATCAATTTTTGTAATCGGGTGTCCATTGTTGTAATCCTTTATAATATGTAATTGAAAAATAAACAATTTCTGAAGCCTTCCCCTCGATTCGCACCCCAGCAAGCAGGCTTGCCGGGGACCCCATTGGGGAAGGGAGACCACCTTTGGTGGTGGATGAGGTGTAGGTCGCAGACCGTTTAACAGATAGCGCCGCAGGCACCTTAATGTCCCGAAGGGACAATTCACTATTAAAATTATTCTTCTACGTCTACCTTTTCGATAGTGCCGCGCATACCGACATAGTAAGCGGAAACGATGGAGTCTACAACATCCATACCGCTTGTAACCTTGCCGAAAGCAGCGTAATCGCCGTCAAGGTGCGGAGCGTCATCGTGCATGATGAAGAACTGGCTGCCTGCAGAGTCAGGATGACCTGCGCGAGCCATGGAAAGCACGCCGCGTGTGTGCTTGAGGTCATTCTTTACGCCGTTGGAAGCGAATTCGCCCTTGATATTCCAGCCTGGGCCGCCCATACCTGTGCCTGTTGGGTCGCCGCCCTGAATAACAAAGCCGCGGATAACACGGTGGAAGAATGTGCCGTTATAGAAGCCGCTCTTGCAGAGCTTGAGGAAGTTTTCAACAGAAATAGGTGCGATTTCAGGGTAAAGCTCGATTTCGATAACGCCCATATCCTGAATGTGCATCTTTACGATTGGATTTGCCATTTTATATTTCTCCTTAAAATTATATTTTGCAAGGTAATATATGCCGGCGGGAGGGGATGGAACCACCGCCCCTACAACAAATCTTTAAAAGAATATTGTAGGGGAGGGTCTCTGTGCCCTCCCGAAAAGGTCGTTTGTTATAAACGACTGCGTTTTCATCGCATATATAAATATAATATCATCTTATCGCCAAATAGTAAAGATAAAACTTAAATTTTACATAAAAAACAGGCACAGCTTTGCGCCATGCCTGTTTCTCTGTTAATTAGAAAATCTGCCCCGGAAGTCTGAGCTTTTCCTTAGGCGGGAAGCCCTTGTCAAACTCACTGACTTCGCTGTCGCTTACAAAATAGCACTCGGGCGGAGCATATTCCCCGGTTACGCCGTCAAGATAGCCTTCTTTAAGCTCCTTGCAAAGGAAAAACGGCACCTTTTCGCCCTTCGGCATACCGTGATAGCCGATGCCGAAATCGTGGGAATAGCCAAAACCGCTTTTGCCGTAGAAGTTTATATTGCCGTCAAGACATACTGCGCCGTAGCCGAGCGCCGCTGCCTTTTCGAGGCAATAATCGAGCAGAATCTTACCATAGCCCTTCTTCTGCATATCGGGCGCGATAGAAATTGGTCCCATGGTAAGCACAGGAATATTTCTGCCATCATCAGCCTTGATATTCGCCTTTACGAAAATATTCTGTCCGATGATTCTGCCGTCCTTTTCCATGACAAAGTCAAGCTCCTCTATGAAATCTGCATTATCTCTGAGAATGTGCAAAAGATAATGCTCAGAGCAGCCTGGGCGGAATGTATTCCAGAAAGCCTCACGGACAAGGTTTTCAACTTCACGATAGTCTTCTTTTCTTTCCTGACGGATAATATAGTCATTTTTCATCTTTATTTTTCCTCCTGATAATTGTTGACCGACAATGTGCATAAGATAATTTTATCGTCTGCAGCGGGAGGCTTGTGCGGAATAATTATTACAAAGCCTCCCGGCTATGCAACAATCTCCAAGGTGTTGTTTTTTCTCAAACAGCAATCTCCTTAAATGTAATTATGTATATATGATATCATCTGCCGTCATTTCTGTCAATCAGAATGACTTGCAAAAAGCTTCTGTATTGAAAAAACTGTCGGTTTATGGTATTATTTATTATAATGGTATTTATGCGTATTTTTACATTAAACGGAGATGATAATAAAATGAAACTTAAAAATCTGAAAATCAAGGCCCTTGACCCTGAGCAAAACAAGGGCAAAGCCGGGATTTTGTGGGCATATCATATTGTAATGATGATCTGCGCCGCTGCTTGTGTCGGCGTGCTTTCAATGGCGCTTGCCGTTCATAATTTCGGTATGCCGATGCTTATAAGCTACTTTAAAAATCCCCTTATCGCAATTCTCAATATCACGCCTGTAATATTTATCACCCTTTTTGCCTATCTTCTTATCGGCAGGGCGTGGATAAGCTTTCTGGTGCCGTCAGCTGTCATTTTCATCGGCACGATGGTCAATTATTATAAGCTTTCCATGAGAAATGACCCGTTTTATTTCGAGGACCTCAAGCTTGTCAGCGAGGTTTTCAATATAACAGGCGGCGGTGACACTCTCAATTTCGCGCCGCGTCTTATAATTTTCTTCGCCTGCATTATCATCGGCACAATCGTGCTTTATTTCATCTGCCCGGGCAAAATGAAGGCGCTTAAAACAAGAGCCGCTGCACTCATTCTTATGCTTGCCCTTGCTTTTGCCTTCTTCCCAAAATATTACCTCAGCGATACTGTTTATCTCAATACAGCCAACAATGACCTTATCAATATCTGGTCGGACACTCAGCGCTATGTCTCCCGCGGCTTTGTATATCCATTCTTCAACAGCATCACAAAAATGCGTGACCCTGCCCCAGAGGGCTACAGCGAGGAAGCGGCTCAGGCTCTCCTTGCCAACTACGCTGACGATACAATTCCAGAGGACAAAAAGCCCAATATCATCGGCATTATGCTGGAAGCCTTCAACGACCTGAGCAAGTTTGAAAGTCTTGAAATCGAGCCTTCGGTCTATGAAGTATGGCATCAGCTTAAAGAGGAAAATTACAGCGGTGAGCTGGTGACAAACATCTTCGCAGGCGGCACTATCGACACCGAAAGATGCTTTATGACAGGCTTCTCCTCCCTCGGCTCTTTCAGAACACCGTCATGGTCCTATGTCCACTATCTCCGTGACAACGGCTATGTGACAGAGGGCGCGCACCCTGGCTACGAATGGTTCTATAACCGCCTCAATATCAATAAAAATCTCGGCTTTGACCGTTATTTCTTTACAGAAAATCATTTCAAGGACATTTATGACAATAATGTTGCCCCTGACAGCGTGCTTTTCCCTGATATTATCGCAAATTATGAAAAGCATAAGGACGAAGCGCCTTATTTCAATTTCAGCGTGACATACCAGAATCACGGTCCTTATGAAATCGGCAAGACATATTACGGCGAAGGTCATATTCTCAACGAGGGTATTTCGGATGCAAGCCGAGATATTCTCAATAATTACCTGGGCGGCGTAAAGGACACTCAGAAGGAGCTGAAAAAGATGCTGGACACTCTCAATGAGGATGAAGAGCCGATTTTCGTGGTGCTTTTCGGCGACCATAATCCATGGCTTGGCGACGATAATTCGGTCTATAAAGAGATGGGAATGGATATTTTGGGCGACAGCGATGAGGCTTTCTTCAATTACTATTCCACACCTTATATTATATGGGCGAATGACGCGGCAAAGGCTCAGTATGGCGAAATCAAGGGTGAAGGCGAGCCTATCAGCCCTTGCTACCTGATGAGTGAGCTGTTTGAAATCATCGGCTGGGAAGGCCCAAGCTATAATAAAATGCTTGGCGAAATGAAGGAGGTCCTCCCTGTGACACATACATCAGGTCAGCGCGTCGAAAACGGCAAGCTGGTTTCCGAAGTTTCAGACGAAGCTGAAAAAATGCTTAACGATAACCGAATCGTAAGATACTATTTAAGAAAAGACGCAATGAAATAAAACGAAGCCTCCACAAATCATGGAGGCTTTTATGTTGTCTGTGTAGGGGACAAAAATCGTAAAATATTTTTATTTAAGATTACAAATGGTAATATATCAAACAGATATTACTTATAATTGTCGAAAATGCGGGCGTGGAAACCCGCCCCTACTTTTAATCCGATTTGTAGGGGGCGGCGCCCTCGACGTCCCGTGTAAAAAAAGACTTGCCGTTGTGGCAAGTCTTTTTCTATATCTTATCCGCATTTGGAATAGCCGCAGTTAGGGCAGATTACGCAGCCGCCTGCGTGCTCGATTTTTGCGCCGCATTCAGGACAGAACTTCATCCTGTGCTTGTCCTCGTCGATTTTAGCCTGTGGCTTTGGCACAGGAGCAGGTGTTGGAGCAGGCGCAGACTTTTCAGCCTTTACCTCGGTTTTCTTGCCGAAATCCTGCATTTTGAGAACCTTTTCGATAGCCTTGGCAATGGCGTCAGGACAGCTTGTTACGCACATACCCTGCTGACGGATTGTGGAAGGACAGCGGATGCCTCTCAGCTGCTCAAGGATTTCCTTGATGTCAACACCAGAGCGGAGCGCGATGGAAGTCAGTCGGCTGATAGCCTCCGACTGGGAAGGACAGCCGCCGTGTCTGCCTGTGCTTGTAAAGACCTCGCAGATGCCGTTTTCATCGTAATTTACTGTGATGTAAAGGTTGCCGCAGCCGATTTTCACCTTTTCTGTAAAGCCCTGTGTGATAGTTGGGCGAGGACGAGGCATGATGTGGCCGTAAACGAGAGATTCGTCAGCGTTTTCTTCCTTGCCGTTGTTGACCTTGCCAACATTGAGCACCTGACCCATACGGCTGCCGTCACGGTAAATGGTAACACCTTTACAGCCCAGCTTATAAGCCAGTTCGTAAACTTCCTGAACATCTTCCTTTGTAGCTGTGCTCTGGAAGTTTACAGTCTTGCTGACTGCGTTGTCAATATTATTCTGGAAAGCCGCCTGCATTCTGATGTGCCAGATAGGGCTTACATCGTGAGCGGAAACGAATACACGCTTGATGTCCTCAGGAATCTCGTCAATGTGAGCGAGAGAGCCTTCCTGGGAAATCTTCTTCATAAGAGCATCGGAATAAAGCCCGCGCTTTTCAAGAGTGCGCTTGAGAATAGGATTTACCTCGATAAACTCTGTGCCATCCATAACGTTTCTGATGAAAACGTATGCGAAGACAGGCTCTACACCGGAGGAAACGCCTGCGATGATGGAAAGTGTGCCTGTCGGGGCGATAGTTGTAACTGTGCCGTTTCTTATCGGCTTGCCGCCTGCATAAATGCTCTCATTAAAGAGAGGGAATGCGCCTCTGACTTCGGCAAGTCTGCGGCTTTCGTCCTTGGCTGTGTTATTGATAAAGCCCATCACCTTTTCAGCCATCATAACGCCTTCTTCGGAATTGTACGGAATGCCGAGCATGAGAAGCATATCAGCAAAGCCCATTACGCCAAGACCGATTTTGCGTGTGTCCTTTGTAGTCTTGTCGATGGCAGGGAGAGGGTAGTTGTTTACGTCGATTACATTGTCGAGGAAGTGGACAGCATTGCGTGTGACGCGTTCAAGCTTAGTGAAATCCACTTCAAAGCCCTTTTCTGTTTCTTTAAGCATTGCAACAAGGTTGATGGAGCCTAAATTACAGCTTTCGTAAGGGAGGAGTGGCTGCTCGCCGCAAGGATTTGTAGCCTCGATTTTGCCCTGATTCGGCACAACATTGTCGCGGTTTAAGCGGTCGATGAATACGATGCCCGGCTCGCCGTTGTTGTGAGCCGCTGTGACAATCTTGTCAAATACTTCCTTTGCATTGAGCTGTGCTACAGCTTCGCCTGTGCGAGGGTCGATAAGGTCATAATTTTCGCCCTTGAGAGCCGCTTCCATAAACTTTTCTGTAACTGCGACAGAAATATTGAAATTTGTGATTTCGCTTCCGTCTGCCTTGCAGTCGATGAATTCCAGAATGTCCGGATGGTCTATCTGGAGCATACCCATATTTGCGCCTCTGCGTGTGCCGCCCTGCTTGACAGCCTCAGTTGCAGAGTTGAAAACCTTCATAAATGTGACAGGACCACTTGCCACACCGCCTGTGGAGTTTACGGGCGCGCCCTTCTGGCGAAGGCGTGTGAAGGAGAAGCCTGTGCCGCCGCCCGACTTATGGATAAGAGCGGCATTCTTGATAGCTTCAAAAATATCTTCCATGCTGTCGTCAACAGGAAGCACGAAGCAGGCTGAAAGCTGACCGAGCATTCTGCCGGCATTCATAAGAGTAGGGGAGTTAGGCAAAAACTCCATGTCTGTCATCATATCGTAGAATGTCTTTGCCGCTGCCTTCACATCGCCGCCGTACTTTTCATCGGCAGAAGCGATAGTGTCTGCAACGCGGTTAAACATATCCTCAACATTTTCAGTTGGGTTGCCCTGCTCGTCCTTGATGAGATAACGCTTTTTCAAAACGGAAAGACCGCTGTTTCCAATATTCATAGTATCTCCTTTTATGTATCTTCTCCCACATCAGCCTCCCCTGTGTAAGGGGAGGGGGACCATTCGTAAGAATGGTGGAGGGGTTGTTGTGAATGAATAGTCTTATTAAGCCTTCAACATAGCCGAAAGTGACGGATGAGGTGTAGCCGCATGGCGGCGTTTATTGAATATGCTTCGCACCACCTCACCACCGCTGTCGCGGAGCCTCTCCTCAAGGAGAAGCCTTTTTTGGAAGTCGGCATGTATCGCCACAATATCTATTGTTCGTGAAGCGGAACAAAAACAAAATATTGTAATTTTGTTTTTGCTCTGCACTATATATTGTAGAGGTTTATGAAGAAAAAGTCAAGTGAAATAGCACCGAATAAATATGGCAATATATACAAATTTTCAGGGCAATTTTCTACTTGACAAATGATATGGCTGACTGTAAAGGCATATATCTTTACTTTTTGTCGGGAACTTGTGGTGTGAGAAAAGCTCAAAAACCATGTAGGTGGTATTTTTTATGCAAAAATTGCAAAAAATGCGGTTTTTGCCTTGCAAATGAAAGAAATTTAAGGTATAATATAATGGCAAAAATATTTTAAATTATTGTGGGGTAAAGTTATGAAAAACTTAGCGCTTTTCGTTAAGAATGACATCAAGCCGGCTTTCGGCTGCACAGAACCGGGCGCTATCGCCTACGCTTGTGCAAAAGCAAGAGACATCGTTCCGGGCACAGTACTTAAGGTTGAAATGAGCCTTAACTCCGGTATCTATAAAAATGCTCTTACATGCCCGATTCCTGGCACACCTGATATGGGTAAGGACTTTGCTGCAGCTCTCGGCGCAGTAGCCGGCGACAGCACAAAGGGTCTTCTCGTTATCGAGGACATCAAGGAAGAAGATATGGTCAAGGCACGTCAGCTCCTCGCTGAAGGCAAGGTAAAGACAGACCTTTCCGGTATTGATTCCAAAATCTACATCTATGCAAAGGTTACAACAGACAAGGGCATTGGCGAAGTTACAGTAAAGAGCAGCCATACAAACATCGTCGAAATGAAGAAGGACGGCGAGGTCATCTTCCAGAATAACGAAGAAGCTGCAGCAGCTGCAGCGGCTGACGATTGCGTAAATAACTATACTTTCAGAGAAATATATGACTACTGCATGAACGGTCCTATCGAAGAAATGATGTTCCTTCAGGAAGCATTCCTTATGGACACAGCCCTTCTCGATGAAGGCATCGAAATGGACGTTGTTCCAATGACAAAAATCCTCATCGAAAACAACTCGGGCAAGAGAGTTTCCGACGACTGGCAGAAGAATGCTGAAATCGCATCCTGCGGCGCTATCGAAGCTCGCCTTTCCGGTGCGGCTAAGCCTGCAATGAGCCTCACAGGCTCGGGCTCTCACGGTATTCTCGCTATGATGCCTGTATTCTCCATCGGTAAGGCATTCGGCAAGACAGATGAAGAAATCGTGCGTGCCGGTATGCTTTCCTGCCTTACAACAATGTATATCAAGTCCTATTCCGGCAAGCTTTCCGCTCTCTGCGGCTGCGCAGTTGCAGGCGGCACAGGCTCTGCAGTTGCTATCTGCCACCTTCTCGGCGGTAATTTCCAGCAGCTCTGCCAGACTATCGACAATATGGCGGCTTCCGTTGTCGGCATGATCTGCCACGGCGGCAACCCTGGCTGTATCATGAAGGCTCTCGCAGGTATCGGCTCTGCCATCAAGTCTGCTCAGTTTGCTCTCAAGGGCGTAAGCATTGAAAATGTTCACGCTATCCTCGGCAATACACCTGAAAAGACAATGCAGAATATGGCTTATATCTCCTCTCCTGGTATGGAGCTTACAGAGAAGTATATTCTCGATATTATGAAAAATAAATAAGTGTTTTTCTCGGCTACTTGTGGGTGCAATGCTCACAAGTAACTGTGTTTTATGAAGAAAATTTCAATTATATACGGAGGTTCAAAATGGGTAAAAAAGTTGCTATCGTAATGGGCAGTGACAGCGATCTCGAAATCATGAAGAAGTGCGCAAAGAAGCTTGACTCCTTTGGCATCGAATGGGAAATGAGAATTATGTCCGCTCACAGAACACCAAAGGAAGCCTGTGAATTTGCATCCAATGCAAAGGCTAACGGCTTCGGTACAATCGTTGCAGCGGCAGGCAAGGCGGCTCACCTTGCAGGCGTTCTCGCAGCACACACAACACTCCCTGTCATCGGCGTTCCAATCAAGTCCTCTACTCTTGACGGTCTTGACGCTCTCCTTTCCACAGTTCAGATGCCTTCCGGCGTTCCTGTAGCTACAGTAGCTATCGACGGCGCTGAAAACGCAGCTATTCTCTCTGCACAGATTCTCGGCGTTTACGAAGAAGATCTTGCAAAGAAGCTGGACACAATGAAGGAAGATATGACAAACACAGTCATCGCAAAGGACAAGAAGCTTCAGGCAGAAGGTATTCAGTAAATTATGGATAAGCTCGGTCAGATCTACGAAGGAAAGTATAAAAGGATATTCAAGACGGAAAATGAGAGTGAGTATCTTATAGAATATAAGGACGATGTGCCTGTTTTCGGCATTGAACGCAGATATTCAGAGGGTATGATAAATAATAAGGTGACAAATCACTTTATGCGTCTGCTGGAAGAAAAGGGCATTGCCACACATTATATAAGAGAAGTATCCGACAACGAAACGATTATAAGAAAGCTCCGTATTTTCCCGATTGAAATAATCATAAGAAATGTGGCGGCAGGCTCGCTGGTCAAGCGTTTTGGCTTTGCGGAGGGCAAAAAGCTGAGCCGCACCATCCTTGAGTTTTCCTATAAGGATGAACGGCTGGGCGACCCTTATGTAAATAAATACCACATCGCGGCCATGGCTATCTGCTCGGAAAGCGAGCTGGAGTACATGGAAAAAACAGCCCTCAAGGTCAATGAGATTCTTTCCGGCTATATGGAAAATATCGGCATCACACTTGTCGACTGCAAGCTGGAATTCGGCAAGGACGAGGACGGAAATATATTCCTTGCCGATGAGATTTCTCCTGAAAGCTGCCGTCTCTGGGACAGCAAGACGGGCGAAAAGCTGGATAAAGACCGCTTCAGAAGGAATACTGATGATGTGGATATTTTAGAGGAAACATATCACCGTCTTATCGGCAAATAAATAAGTTAATAAAACAAGTTAATAAAATAAACAAAGGCAGCCGCCGGACAAATCAGAATCTCCCCACTCTTTGCCTCCCTTGTGTAATGGCCCAGGCCACCCTCTCTTGACCTTCGGTCAATTCACCTTGAGGGAGGGGGACCATCCGTAGGATGGTGGAGGGATTGTTGTAAAAATAAGACAAGTTAATAAAATAAATTAAATATACAAATCCGTAAATGTGAAAGAAGGTATAATTATGATTACAAGCAACATTTTCACAGAAGAAGAATTTGAACTCGAAAAAGACGTTATCCATGACGAGTGCGGTGTTTTCGGCATCACAACAGTGCCTGGCTCTGACGTCAACGTAGCAGGTGAAACTCAGTTTGGTCTTTATGCTCTCCAGCACAGAGGTCAGGAATCCTGCGGTATCTGCGTAAATGACCGCGGCGTTATGACAACTGTAAAGGATGTCGGCCTTGTCCCTGAAGTTTTCACACTCGATGTAATGGAAAAGTTCCCTCTCGGCCAGATGGCTATCGGCCACGTAAGATATGCTCCGAAGGAACAGTCCAGCCCTGTAAACGCACAGCCTCTCGTTGTAAGACACGCTAAAGGTACTCTCGTTCTCGCTCACAACGGTAATCTTGTAAACGGCGTTGAGATCCGTGAAGAACTGAGAAATCAGGGCGTTATTTTCCACACAACAAACGACACAGAAGTTATCTCCTATCTCATCGCAAAGGAACGTCTCACAGCTTCCTCTATCGAAGAAGCTATCGAAAGAGCTATGGAAAAGCTTGAAGGCTCCTACTCCCTCCTTATCATGTCCCCAAGAAAGATGATCGCAGCCCGTGACCCTCACGGCTTCCGTCCTCTCTGCATCGGTACACTTAAGGGAGGCTATGTATTCGCATCCGAAACATGCGCTCTCGACTCTGTCGGCGCAAAGTTCCTCCGTGATGTTGAGCCTGGCGAAATCGTTGAAGTTGAAGACGGCGAACTCAAGGTATACAAGAAGAGCTCCGGTCCTGCAGACGGTCTCTGCGTATTTGAATATGTATACTTTGCACGTCCTGACTCTGTAATCGAAGGCGCAAGCGTTCACGAAGCAAGAAAGCAGGCAGGCCGCTTCCTTGCAAAATCCCACCCTGTCGATGCTGACATCGTCTGCGGTGTTCCTGACTCCGGTCTTGACGCAGCTATGGGTTATGCAGAAGAATCGGGCATCCCTTACGGCGTTGGCCTTCTCAAGAACAGATACATAGGCAGAACATTTATCCAGCCTCTCCAGTCCCAGCGTGAAAACTCTGTTAAGATCAAGCTTAACCCAATCGCTGACACAGTAAGAGGCAAGCGCGTTGTTCTCGTTGACGACTCTATCGTAAGAGGTACAACATCTGCCCGTATCGTAAGACTTCTCAGAGAAGCAGGCGCAAAGGAAATCCATCTCCGCCTTTCCTCCCCTCCATTCATCAATGAATGTTACTTCGGCACAGATATCGACAATAAGAAGAATCTTATTGCCTGCCGTATGTCTATGGAAGAAATGCGTGAGTCGATCGGTGCTGACTCTCTCGGCTTCCTCAATATCGAAGATGCAAAGTGCGTAGCCAAGGGCTGCAAGGCAAAGGGCTTCTGCCTCGGCTGCTTCACAGGCGAATATCCTATCAGCGTTGAAAAGGCCGCTATGAAGGATAAGTTCGACGAAAAGCTCGATATCTAAAATATTATTTTAAATATTCTTGCCTCCCTCTGATATTCACCCCAACAAGCAAGCTTGTCGGGGACCCCGTTTGGGAGGTGGATTTTGCGAAGCAAAAGACGGAGGGAGAGACGACTACCCCTCAGTCTTCGTCCTATGGACGAATCCAGCTCCCCTGACAAGGGGAGCCGAGAAAGAAATGGAAAACAAAAATATTTAACTATAAAGGTGATCACTATGAAAAATTTCAGCGATAGCTACAAGGCAGCGGGCGTTGACGTAACAGCAGGCTACAAGGCTGTTGAACTCATGAAGGCAAGCGTTGCACGCACAATGACAGAGCACGTTCTCTCCGGCCTCGGCGGTTTCGGCGGTCTCATCGCTCTCCCAACAGGCTATGAAGAACCGGTTCTCGTTTCCGGCACAGACGGCTGCGGCACAAAGGTAAAGCTCGGTTATCTTATGGACAAGCATGACACTCTCGGCATCGACTGTGTTGCTATGTGCGTAAACGACATTATCTGCGGCGGCGCAAAGCCACTTTTCTTCCTCGACTACATCGCAATCGGCAAGAACTATCCTGAAAAGGTAGCTGCTCTCGTTTCTGGCGTTGCAGAAGGCTGTGTACAGGCAGGCTGCGCTCTCATCGGCGGTGAAACAGCAGAACATCCTGGTCTCATGAAGGAAGAAGAATATGACCTCGCAGGCTTTGCTGTCGGTATCGTTGACAAGAAGAACATTCTCAGTAACGATAACGTAAACGCAGGCGACGTTCTTATCGCTATCCCATCCAGCGGCGTTCATTCCAACGGCTTCTCCCTCGTTCGTAAGGTATTTGACGTTGAAAACGCAGACCTCAACAAGTATGAAGAATCTCTCGGCAAGACACTTGGCGAAGCTCTCATCACACCTACAAAGATTTATGTAAAGCCTGTTCTTGCTCTCCTCGATGAAATCAAGGTAAAGAGCATCGCTCACATCACAGGCGGCGGCTTCTATGAAAACATTCCAAGAGCTCTTCCAAAGGGCAAGAAGGCTGTTATCCAGCAGGATTCCGTACGCATTCTCCCAATCTTCAAGCTCATCGCAGAACGTGGCGGCATTCCAATGCCTGATATGTTCTCCACATTCAACATGGGTGTTGGTATGATCACAATCGTAGCTAAGGAAGACGTGGAAAAGGCTCTCGAAATTCTCAAGGCAAACGGCGAAGACGCTTATGTAATCGGCCATGTAGAAGACGGCGAACACGGTATCGAATTATGCTAAAACTTGCTGTTCTCGTTTCGGGCGGCGGCACAAACCTTCAGGCAATTTTAGATGCCATTGATTCGGGCAAGATTAAAAATGCCGAGGTTGCCCTCGTTATTGCAAACAAAACATCTGCTTACGCTCTTGAACGCGCTAAAAATCACGGCATCAAAACTGCCGTTATCCGCAAGAAGGACTTTGCTTCAAAGGAAGATGCTGAACAGGCAATGATAGATGCTATCAATGCCGAAGGCTGCGGTCTTGTCGTCCTTGCAGGCTTCCTCAGCGTTCTTTCTCCAAAGTTCATCAGAGCGTTTGAAAAGAAAATCATAAATATCCACCCTTCACTCATCCCATCCTTCTGCGGCGAAGGCTATTACGGTCTTAAAGTCCATGAGGAAGCTCTCAAAAAGGGTGTAAAAGTAACAGGCGCAACCGTCCACTATGTCGATGAAATCGTGGACGGCGGCGAAATATTGGCACAGAAGGCTGTGTATGTCGAAGAAGGCGACACTCCTGAAGTGCTCCAGAAGCGCGTTATGACAGAGGCAGAATGGATAATCCTGCCGGAAGTCATCAATAAGCTTGCAAATCAGTAAAGGTCAAGCCTCCCCTGTGTAAGGGGAGGTGTCAATCAAAGATTGACGGAGGGATAGAGCCTTCCCCTTGATTCATACCCCAGACGGCAGGCCGCCCGGGGACCCCATTTGGGAAGGTGGCAGCCGTAAGGCTGACAGATGAGGTGTAGCCCGACGGGCGTTTTATTAAATAGCGCCGCAGGCACCTTAATGAATTGCACCGCAATTCAATTCATGACGCAGTCAATTCATGCCGAAAGGCAATTCACGACGAAGTCAATTCATTTTCATGCCACAGCATGAACTTTACTGATCCACAAAAAACAAGAGAGGAAATGATAAAAATGATTAACCTTGAAAATTATCTCAAGAATAACACATATCCGGGACGCGGTGTTCTCGTCGGCAAGACAGAAGAAAACATCGTTCTCGCTTACTTCATCATGGGCAGAAGCGTAAACTCCCGCAACCGCGTTTTCGTTCCATTTGAAGAAGGCATCCGCACAAAGGCATTTGATGAAAGCAAGCTTTCCGACCCAAGCCTCGTTATCTATGCCCCTGTTCGCGTAATCAACGGTCATACAATCGTTACAAACGGCGACCAGACAGATACAGTTTATGATTTCATGAAGGAAGGCAAGAGCTTTGAAGAAGCTCTCCGCACTCGTGAATTCGAACCAGACCCACCAAACTGGACACCTCGTATCTCCGCAGTTGTCGATAACAAGACAGGCGCATTCAAGATGAGCATTCTCAAGAGCGACGAAGGCAATGACGCTCAGTGCCTCAGATATTTCTATGAATATATGGCACCGGTCAATGGTGAAGGCAGAATCATCCACACTTATGAGCAGGACGGCAACCCAATCCCAACATTTGTCGGCGAACCACGCAAGGTTGCTGTAAATGACGATATGGAAGGCTTTACAAATATGCTGTGGAACAGCCTTAACGAAGACAACAAGGTTTCTCTTTTCGTACGCTACATCTCCCTCAAGGACGGCAGCGAAAAGACAACAATCATCAATAAAAATAAGTAATCGGGAGTTAGAAAAATGACAGAACTTGAACTTAAATATGGTTGTAACCCTAACCAGAAGCCATCCCGCATCTTTATGAAGGAAGGGAACCTTCCAATCACAGTATTAAACGGCAGACCTGGTTACATCAACCTCCTCGACGCATTCAACGCATGGCAGCTTGTCCGTGAGCTCAAGATTGCAACAGGTCTTCCTGCTGCAACATCCTTCAAGCACGTTTCTCCTGCAGGCGCAGCCGTTGCAGTTCCTCTCAACGATGTTGAAAAGCAGATCTACTTTGCACCAGCAAACGAAGAGCTCACACCAATCGCTACTGCTTATGTAAGAGCAAGAGGCGCAGACAGAATGTCCTCTTTCGGCGATTTCATCGCTCTTTCCGATACTTGCGACGCTTGCACAGCACGCATCATCAAGCGTGAAGTTTCTGACGGCGTTATCGCTCCTGACTTCACAGAAGAAGCTCTCCAGATTCTCAAGGAAAAGAAGAAGGGCGGCTATAACGTAATCAAGATCGATACAAACTATGTTCCTGCTCCAATCGAAACAAAGGACGTTTTCGGCGTAACTTTTGAACAGGGCAGAAACGAGCTCAAGATCGACAAGGATTTCTTCAATAATATCGTAACAGAAAACAAGGATCTTCCAGATAACGCAAAGCGTGACCTTGCTGTTGCTCTCATCACTCTCAAGTATACACAGTCCAACTCTGTATGCTATGTAAAGGATGGTCAGGCAATCGGTATCGGCGCAGGTCAGCAGTCGAGAATCCACTGCACACGTCTTGCAGGCCAGAAGGCAGACAACTGGTATCTCCGCCAGCACGAAAAGGTTCTTAACCTCAAGTTCAAGAAGGGCCTTGGCCGCGCTGACAGAGATAACACAATCGATGTTTACATCTCTGAAGAACACGATGACGTTCTCCGTGAAGGTACATGGCAGAATCTCTTTGAAGAAAAGCCGGAAGTATTCACAATGGAAGAAAAGAAGGCATGGCTTTCTACTCTCAAGGGCGTTTCCCTCGGTTCCGATGCATTCTTCCCATTCGGCGATAATATCGAAAGAGCATATAAGACAGGTGTTCAGTATATCGCTGAACCAGGCGGCTCTGTTCGTGATGACAATGTTATCGAAGTCTGCAACAAGTACAATATGGTAATGGCCTTCACAGGCATCAGACTTTTCCACCACTAATATAAAATGCTGTCCTGTCTTTTTGCCTACGGGATAATTCCCGCCCTTACTCTGTTTTTTGTAATGGGCAGCGGCATGACAGACCTCAATTTCACAGTGCTGGGCAACGCCCTTGGGCGGCGGGAGCTGTTTCTCACATGGGGAGCGGTTTTCGCAGGCTTTATAAGCCTTTCCCTGGGCGGCATAATAAAATACACCATTGGCACGATTTTTGAAAAACTCACCCTGATATCGGCAGTATTCCTGCTGATATCGGGGATAATCCTTCCCTATTTCCCAGAAAAATGGCCCAATATGGCGTGGCTGCACACAGCCTGCTGCTTTATGGCGGCAGTCATGGCTGACTTGTGCGTGACACATATTATAATAAGGCTGTGGAAGGGAGACAGGGCAAAATACCGCAGGTATTTTTACTGGAACTGGGCGAATATCGCCCTTTCAGCCGTGTTTTTCACAGAAATCGGTATGGTGACAAGCCTGCTTGAGGTCTTTTTCAGCCTGTCATTTACATTTATGATACAGAGCTTAAGACAGAACATCAGAAAAATATGAGAGATTCCCTTTTGCTTGCCTCCCTATTGGAGACACCCCAAACAGCAGGCTGTTCGGGGACCCCGTTTAGAGGGAGGGGGACCATCGCTTTGCGATGGTGGAGGGAGAGAATTAAAGAACGCATTCCGGAGGAATAATGAAAATTTTGGTAGTAGGTGGCGGCGGCAGAGAGCACGCTACGATTAAAAGCCTTACAGGCGAGGGCAGAGAAATCTTCTGCGCTCCCGGTAACGGCGGTATCGGAGCGCTCGCAACAAATGTGCCGATCAAAGCCACAGATATAGAAGGCATGGTCGATTTCTGCAAGAAGGAAAATATCGACCTTTGCGTAGTTTCCCCAGACGATCCATTGGTGCTCGGCATGGTCGACGCTATGGAAGAAGCAGGTATCCGCGCTTTCGGTCCTAAGAAGGACGCGGCTATCATCGAAGGCTCCAAGGCTTTCGCCAAGGATCTTATGAAGAAGTACGGCATCCCTACAGCCGCTTACGAAATCTTCACAGAAAGCGCAAAAGCCATTGAATATGTTGAAAAGATGAACAAATTCCCTGTCGTAATCAAGGCTTCCGGTCTTGCTCTCGGCAAGGGCGTTATCATCGCTGAAAACCTTGAAGAAGCAAAGTCTGCTATCCATGAAATGATCGATAACGGTATGTTCGGCGCAAGCAGCTCCAAAATCGTTGTCGAAGAGTTCCTGACAGGCACAGAGGTTTCTGTCCTCGCTTTCACAGACGGCAAGTGCATCAAGCCTCTTACTTCCGCAAAGGACCACAAGAGAGCTTTAGACGGCGACAAGGGTCTCAACACAGGCGGCATGGGCGTTATCGCTCCAAACCCTGTTTACACAAAGGAAGTTGAAGAAAGAGCAGTCCGTGAAATCATGATTCCTACAATGGAAGCCATGAACAAGGAAGGCAGAACATTCAAGGGCGTGCTTTACTTCGGCCTTATCATCACAGAAGAAGGCCCTAAGGTCATCGAATACAACTGCCGCTTCGGCGACCCAGAAGCTCAGGTCTGCCTGTCCCTTCTCAAGACAGATCTGCTCAGCGTTATGAATGCAATCATCGACGAAAAGCTGGCTGATGTTGAAATCGAAACAAAGGACGGCGCCTGCGTATGCGTTATGATGGTTTCGGGCGGCTATCCTGGCAGCTATGAAAAGAACAAGCTGATTGAAGGTCTCGATGAAAACGGCCAGTGTGAAGACTTCTATGTGTTCCACAGCGGCACAACAATGAAGGACGGCAAGTATTATACAAACGGCGGCAGAGTGCTCGGTCTCACATATATCGGTGAAGATTTGCAGTCTGCTCAGGACCATGTATATAAAAATATAGATAAAATTTCCTTTGAAAAAAGCTTCTATAGAAAGGATATAGGGGGAAAAAGAGATGGTATTTAGAGTTTATGTATCCAAAAAGGCTGAGTTTGCCAACGAAGAGCGCTCAATGCTTAACGATATCAGAAAGAATCTCGGTATCGTAAACCTTGAGGATATCAAAATCTACAACAGATATGACGTCGAAGGCATCGACGAAGAAACATTCCAGAAGACAATCAAGAGTGTCTTCTCCGAGCCACAGGTCGACGATGTATGCTTCGAAGTAAATGACGAAGGCATCATCTTCGGCATCGAGTTCCTCCCTGGCCAGTTTGACCAGAGAGCAGACTCCGCTCAGCAGTGCATCCAGTTCGTAACAGGCGGCGTTCGTCCAATCTGCCGCTGTGCAAAGGTTATCGTTCTTAACGGTAAGCTTTCCGAACAGGAAGTTGCACGCATCAAGGCTCACATTATCAACCCTGTTGAAATGAGAGAAGCATCCCTTGAAAAGTTTGAAACACTTGAAAACATCCAGCCTGTTCCTGAAAAGACTCCATATATTGAAGGCTTTATCAATATGACAGAGGACAAGTTCGCTGGTTTCATTAAGGAATACGGCCTTGCTATGGATACAGACGACGTAGCATTCTGCCAGAACTACTTCAAGAATGAAGAAAAGCGCGACCCAAGCCTTACAGAGCTTAAGATGATCGACACTTATTGGTCCGACCACTGCCGTCATACAACATTTATGACACAGATCGACGAAATCAAGATCGAGCACGCAGCGGTAAAGGCTTCCTATGACAAGTACCTCGAAATCAAGGAACAGCTCTATCCTAACAAGAACCGTCCATGTACTCTTATGGACCTTGCAACACTGGGCGCAAAGTACCTCAAGAGAACAGGCATCATGAAGAACCTCGACGAATCTGAAGAAATCAATGCTTGCTCCGTAAAGATCAACGTTGATGTCGACGGCAAGAAGCAGAAGTGGCTCATGATGTTCAAGAACGAAACACATAACCACCCAACAGAAATCGAACCATTCGGCGGCGCAGCAACATGCCTCGGCGGCGCAATCCGTGACCCGCTCTCCGGCAGAAGCTATGTATATCAGGCAATGCGTCTCACAGGTGCAGGCAATCCTCTCACACCTGTAGCTGACACTCTCAAGGGCAAGCTCCCACAGAGCAAGATCTGCCAGACAGCTGCTGCAGGTTACAGCTCCTACGGCAACCAGATTGGTCTTGCAACAGGCCATGTTGCTGAAGTTTACCACGATGGCTTCGTAGCAAAGCGTATGGAAGTCGGCGCTGTTATCGGTGCTGCTCCTGCAAAGAATGTTATCCGCAAGAGCCCTGAATGCGGCGACGTAGTTATCCTCCTCGGCGGCGCAACAGGCCGTGACGGCGTTGGCGGTGCTTCCGGCTCCTCCAAGGCTCACGACGTAACATCTCTCGAATCCTGCGGCGCAGAAGTTCAGAAGGGTAATCCACCTGAAGAAAGAAAGATCCAGCGTCTCTTCCGTAACGGCAAGGTTACACGTATGATCAAGCGCTGCAACGACTTCGGCGCAGGCGGTGTTTCTGTTGCTATCGGCGAGCTTGCTGACTCTCTCAAGATCAACCTCGACGTAGTACCAAAGAAGTACGACGGTCTCACAGGCACAGAACTTGCTATCTCCGAATCTCAGGAAAGAATGGCTGTTGTTGTAGCAGCTAAGGACGCTGAAAGATTCGTAAAGGAAGCAAACAAGGAAAACCTCTCTGCAGTTGTTGTTGCAGAAGTTACAGATACAAACCGTCTTGAAATCTTCCACGAAGGCGAAAAGATCGTTGACCTTTCCCGTGACTTCCTCAACTCCGCAGGCGCAACAAAGTTTGCACAGGTTGAAATCCTCAATGATGCTCTTACACAGCAGGTTGAAAATGCTCCGCTGGACGAAGCTTGGGAATATATGATGGCAAGCCTCAACGTTGCTTCCCAGCGCGGTCTTGTTGAACGCTTCGACGCAACTATCGGCGCAGGCACAGTGCTTATGCCATTCGGCGGCAAGCGCCAGATGACACCTGCACAGGCTATGGCAGCTCTCATTCCTGTCCGTGAAGGCAATACAAATACAGCTTCCGTCATGGCTTATGGCTATGACCCATTCCTCGCACAGCAGAGCCCATATTATGGCGCATACTATGCAGTTGTTTCCTCTGTTGCAAAGATGATTGCAGCAGGCGGCGACATGAAGAATGCATGGCTCTCCTTCCAGGAATACTTTGAAAGACTCCGTAAGGACCCTAAGCGTTGGGGTAAGCCATTTGCAGCCCTCCTCGGCGGCTTTGAAGCTCAGCTCGCTCTCGGTCTCGGCGCTATCGGCGGTAAGGACTCCATGTCCGGCTCTTTCGAAGACATCGACGTTCCACCAACACTTATCTCCTTCGTTGCTTCCGCAACTAAGGCTGACAATGTAATTTCTCCTGAATTCAAGAGAAACGACACAAGCCTCTATCTCATCCAGCCTGAAAAGGATGAAAACGGCCTTTACAATAAGGAATCCCTCGTCAAGACATTCAAGAATGTCCAGAAGGCTATCGAAGATAAGCGCATCCTTTCTGCTTATGCAGTCGGCGTAGGCGGTATCGCAGAAGCTGTCACAAAGATGGCATTCGGTAACAAGATCGGTGCAAAGCTTGTCAATACTCTTTCTCAGGAAGAGCTCTTTGAAAAGAAGTACGGTGCATTCGTAGTTGAAACAGACGGTGTTCTTCGTTTCGGCAAGAAGATCGGTGTTACAACTAAGGATTACAACATCTATGTTCACGGCAACATTCTTTCCATCGAAAAGCTTGAAAAGCTCTGGGCAGAAACACTTGAACCTGTATATCCAACAACAGGCGGCGAAGAAAACAAGATCTATGAAAACCTTTCCTACAAGGCTGAAAAGGTTCTTTCTCCACTTGTCAAGGCTCCACAGCCAAGCGTTCTCATCCCTGTATTCCCAGGCACAAACTGTGAATACGATACAGCTCGCGCATTTGAAAAGTACGGCGCAAAGACAGAGATCTTTGTTGTAAGAAACAGAACTCCTGAAGAAGTTCAGGAAAGCGCAAAGCGTCTTGCAACAGCTATCAAGAACAGCCATATCGTGGCTCTTCCTGGCGGCTTCTCTGGCGGTGACGAACCAGACGGCTCTGCAAAGTTCATCGTTTCCCTCCTCAGAAACCCACGTGTTGCAAAGGAAATCCGTGCTCTCCTTAATAAGCGTGACGGTCTTATGTGCGGTATCTGCAACGGCTTCCAGGCACTCGTAAAGCTCGGTCTCGTTCCATACGGCAAGATTGTTGAGCCAAACGAAAACAACCCAACACTCACATTCAACACAATCGGCAGACATCAGTCCCGCCTTGTTCATACAAGAATCGCTTCCAACAAGTCCCCATGGCTCATGCATACTAATGTTGGCGACATCCATACTATCGCTATCTCCCACGGTGAAGGCCGCTTCATCGCAAACGAGAAGGAGCTCAAGAAGCTCATCAAGAATGGCCAGATCGCAACTCAGTATGTCGACCTTAACGGCAACGCAACAAGCGATATCCTGTTCAACCCTAACAACTCTGTAATGGCTATCGAAGGTATCACATCCCCAGACGGACGTGTATTCGGTAAGATGGGCCACACAGAACGTAACGGTCTCCACCTCTATAAGAATGTACCTGATACACAGGAACAGCTCATCTTCAAGGGTGCTGTAGACTACTACAAATAATAGGTAAACATAAAAAGACCACCTTTTACAGGTGGTCTTTTTAGTAAGGAGGCAGTATGGAATTTCCGAAAAGGAAAAATCCACGGCTAAAACAGTTTGATTATTCAATGCCAGGTGCATATTTCGTGACGATTTGCACTAAGGATATGATGCAGCTTTTAGGCAACATAACCGTAGGGCGGGGGCTTGCCCTCGCCGAAAATAATCTTTCGGTTTACGGCAAAATTGCCGACGAACCGATAAATTTGCTTGAACTACGATATCAATGCGTAAAAATTGATAAGTATGTTATAATGCCCAATCATATACACGCGATAATATCGCTTAGTACGGCGGGAGCAAGTCCCCGCCCTACAATATCAGATGTGGTGTGTGCATTTAAGTCGATAACCACCATAAAATGTAGAAAAGCCGGTTTGAAAGACAAACATTTATTTCAGACCTCATTTCACGACCATATAATCCGTGGCGAGCGTGATTACAAACAAATATGGGAATATATCGACACTAATGTTATCCGTTGGCAGAAGGACTGCTTTTACATAGAATAAAAAACCACCTTTTACAGGTGGTCTTTTTTATATTATTCGCTCTTTACGATCAGGTCGATATATCCTCGCGGATTTTCCTTCTTTTCATCAAAACGAAGGTCCTTGTTCATTGCCGAAACATAGGTGTGCTGAATTATCGGTATCCAGACAGAATCGCGCATTACAAGATGCTGAAGCTCCTTATAAAGCGGCTCACGCATTTCCCAATCGAGAGTTTCTCTGGCACGCTCGATTATCTGGTCGACAGTGATATTGTGGTAATGCATCTTGTTTCCGCCCTTTGAATGGAAGTTGGTTGTGGCAGAAAGGTCGTGGTTATAGCCTTCGCTCCAGCTCATGATGAATGCATCGTGCTTGTCCTGCTCAAGATACTGAAGGAAAGAGGAAAACTCCATCTGGTTTATCGTGATGTTTACGCCGAGTTTTCTGTAATCATCCTGCAGAAGCTGGGCAATACGGCTTCTGTCGTCGGCAGAAAGCACAATTTCCATATCAAACCCATCAGGATAACCCGAAGCCGTAAGAGTTTTGCGGGCTCTTTCCATATCGAAAGGATAGAGGTCCAGCTCATCGTTGTAGCCTTCAAGAGTTGTCGGAAAAACCGATTTGCAGGCTGTGCCGTAGCCTTCATAGATGTTGTCGATTATCTTCTGCTTATCAGTTGCAAAATGGAGCGCCTGACGGACGCGTGTATCGTTAAATGGTGCCTTTGAAGTGTTGAAGCCGAGATAAGCTATATTGGAAGATACCGTCTCAAAAGTCTTGAGAGCAGGATTTTCCTTAACTCTGGCAATGTCAACAGACGGCAGATTTGAAACATAGTCGATCTCGCCGTTTTCAAGAGCGATTGTGCGTGCGCTGTCATCAGGGATAACGCGGCGCGTAAGGGTGGAAACTGTGGCTTTTTCACCCCAATATTCATTATTTCGTGTGAGAATCGTCTGATAATTTGGCTTGTACTGTGTGAAAATCATAGGTCCTGTGCCGCTTACTTCGGCAAGATCGTCATTTTCCACAGCAGTTTTGCAGAGTATCGAAGTGTGGGAAGTTGTGAGGTTACGCATAAGCGTCGAATACGGAGTGTCTGTCGTGATTTTCACTGTGTATTCATCGAGAGCCTCGATAGACTGGACATTTTCGAGAGCGGCTTTTGAGGTTATGTGCTGTGTGGCGCGTTTTAGGGAGAAAACAACGTCTTCCGCTGTCATTTCCCTGCCGTTGTGGAAGTGTACACCCTTTTTAAGATGGAAAACATACTGAGTATCGTCGGCAATCTCCCAGTTTTCAGCTAATTCAGGGCGGTATTTGCCGTCCTTGCCGACTCCGATGAGCTGCTCATAAATCATGCTGATGACTTCGATGGAGTATGTATCACTTGCCTCATGCGGGTCAAGAGTGACGATATCATAGCCGCTGGCGATGACGATATCGGTACGGGTGTCGAGAGGCATCCCCTGTGTCAGCGGCTCGGTCTCAATGCTTTTCGCCGTGCAGCCTGCCAGCAGGGTTGCCATTATTAAAATCAAGCTGAATAATCGTTTCATAAAGAATCTCCGAAATAATGTCCTAAAGAATATTATAAGCCTATTTGTATGTCAAGTCAAGAAAATTCATAGTATGTTTAAATATGTAAAGACGATGTTTCCATCGTCTTATTTTTTACTCTCTCACGTAGGAATAGACATAGATGTGAGCATCGGTCGGGGAAACTATCATTCCTTCGAGATTTTTATTGGTTGCGATGACAGTTTCACGGGCAAAAAGCGGAATCCACACGGCGTCTTCCATTACGATACGCTGAATTTCCTTGTAAATGCCCAGTCTGTCGTCCATATTGAGGGTGGATTTGCCCTTGTCGATAAGAGCGTCCAATTCCTCATTCTGGTACCACGAGCGATTGCCCGTCGGGCCTACGCTGTCCGAATGAAAAAGCGGAGTTGTTGAGCCGTCGGGCTCCATGCCCGAGCTCCAGCCGACGATATACATCTGGTGGTCTGTGCCGCCGATATAATCGAGATATGCGCCCCACTCAAGGAGGGTTATCTCAAGATTTACGCCGATTTTGGAAAAATCTGACTGGAGAAGCTGGGCAATTCGGTTTCGCTCGTCGCCTGAGGTTGCGATTTCTATAGTAAAACCATCAGGGTAGCCCGCTTCGCTTAAAAGAGTCTTGGCGCGCTCGATGTCGTAGGGATAAAGGTCGAGGCTTTCGTCATAAGAAGGCATGGCAGGAGGATAAACCGTATTCATCTGCACGGCATAGCCTTCACAGATAACATCAATGATTGCCTCCTTGTCGACAGCGCATGAAAGTGCCTGACGGACTTTCACATTGTCAAAGGGGGCTTTTCGCGTGTTGAATGACACATAAGTCACCGAAGTAGAGGTCTGGGAGACGGTTTTCAGGCTGTTATTGTCCATAATTCGCGGAATATCTATGGCAGGGACAGACTCGATGACATCAATTTCCCCCGTTTCAAGGGCGATGGTGCGGGAGGAGCTTTCGGGGATAACACGGACAGAAATGCTTGTGGCTTTCGGCTTTTCGCCCCAGTATTCGTCAAAGGCTGTCACCTTGAAATTGTCGTTAGGCAGCCATGAGGAAAATCTCATAGGACCTGTGCCCACAGGCTGGTCGGCATACTTTTTGCCCCCTGCTGTCAGCTCGCTGAAATGCCGTGAGCACACGATAGACGACTGAGGCAGCGAAAGATTATACAAAAGAGGGGCAAATGGCTCCTTTGTCTTTACTGTGACAGTATAATCATCATCGGCTGTGACGGTGTCGATGGCAGAAACAAAGGTTTTCACCTTGGGCGAATTCATCTGCCGTTCAAGAGAAAACACCACATCCTCGGCTGTAAAATCGTATCCGTTGTGAAATTTCACCCCTTGGCGGAGCTTGAAGCGGTATTCTGTGTCGGAAACCGCCTCCCAGCTTTCGGCAAGGGCAGGCTTTATAGTGCCGTCCACATCGGAATATACGAGAGAGTCAAACATCATACGGATAACACGGTTTGAATTGGTGTCATTCTGGTCGTGAGGGTCGGGGCTGACAACATCGGAGGATACGCCGATAGTGATATCTGTGCGTATCTTACCGTCATCGGAAGCCTGTGTATTGTCGGCATTGGTTGTGCCGCCTTCTGTGTCCACAACCTCGTTGTTTGAGCAGCCTGCAAATAGGGAAAGGCTCATAGCAACGAGAATGAACAGGGATATCGGTCTTTTTTTCATTGTTTCATCTCCTTTTATTTGATTTTATCATTCCACAACAGGATAGAATTATACATGATTGATTTTTTATATATAATGTGTTATAATGATTTTAAACCAAATAAAACATAAAGGAGAATCGCTATGGCAAAGGTAAAAGCAGGGGAAAAGTTTATTGACATGACAGTCAACACAAACGTGCTCTCCAACGTAAAAATTTCACAGCTTGTTGATGGCAAGCCAACATTTTTCTGGTTCCTCCGTTACATCGGATGCACAATCTGCCGCTGGGACGTTCACACACTCGCTCAGAGATACAATGAGTTCGTAAAGAAGGGCGTCAACGTCATCGTTGTTATGCAGTCCAAGCCTGAAATCGTTCAGCGTGACCTTAACGGTCAGGTGCTTCCATTCCACCTTATCTGCGACGAAAATCAGGAGCTTTACAAGGCTCTCGAGCTCAATTCTGTTGAATCCAAGGAACAGATGGCTCCAACAGACGAAGCAAAGGCTCGTCTTGCTGTAAAGCGTGCAGGTGTTCAGGCTGAAGGCTTTGTTCACGGCGATTACGAAGGTAACGAAATGCAGCTTCCTGGCTTCTTTGCAGTTGACAAGGATATGGTTATCACAGAGGCTCACTACGGCGAACACATCGCTGACATCCCAACAGTTGACGAAATGCTTGCAAAGATTCCAAATAAGCCATCCTTCCGTTTTGTTCACGAAAACTACAACGTCAAGGACCTTGAAAAGTCCATGAAGTTCTATGAAGAAGCTCTCGGTCTCAAGGAAGTAAAGAGAAATGAAGCAGCTGACGGCAGCTTTATCATCGTTTACATGGGCGACGGCGGCCTTTCCGATTTCCTTCTCGAGCTTACATGGCTCCGCGATTGGGACAGACCATACAACCTGGGCGACAACGAAATCCATCTTGCATTCCGCACAGACGATTTCGACGCTGCTTATGCAAAGCATAAGGAAATGGGCTGCATCTGCTTCGAAAATCCTAAGATGGGCATCTACTTCATCAGCGACCCGGACGGCTACTGGCTCGAAGTTGTTCCTACAAGAAAGAAGTAATTTAAAAAAGGGCAATCTTTCCGATTGCCCTTAAATATTTTATATATGAAGATTTTATACGGAACAACAAACAAAGCCAAGCTGCAGGCTATGAAAAATGCCCTGAAGAATATGGATATACAGCTTATAGGGCTGAATGATATTGAAAAAGAGCTTCCTGTTATTAGCGAAAGCGGAAACACGCCGCTTGAAAATGCCCGGATCAAGGCGAGGGCTTATTATAAAGCCTTTGGTATCCCTGTATTTTCCTGCGACAGCGGACTTTATTTCGATGAAGTTGCAGATTCTGACCAGCCGGGGCTTCATATACGCAGAGTAAATGGCATTGAGCTTACCGATGAGCAGATGATTGAGCATTATGCCGCTCTTGCCAACCGATACGGCGGAAGGATAACAGGGCGGTACAGAAATGCCATATATTTCATTCTTGACGAAAATCGCCATTATTCAAGCATGAGTATGGCGATTGCCACAGAGCCGTTTATTCTGGCATCGAAACCTCACACGAAACGAGTTGAGGGTTTTCCTCTCGATGCACTATCTGTTGATATTGCTACAGGGAAATATTATTATGACCTTGATGTGAAAGATGTCAGCACATCTGTTGACGACGGTGTCAGAGACTTTTTCGGAAAGATTTTGAAGTGAAAAAGACCACTCAAACGAGTGGTCTTTCTATATATCTTACTTCTTATGATACAATTTCTTGCCCTGGTATTTTGGTTCGCAGGTGAGGTTGATGCCCAACTTTCTGTAAACATCGAGGTCGACCTGAGCCAGCATAACTGTCGAATGAGCTTCAGCACCCTTGAGCTTTTCAAGCTGTTCGTAAGCCAGCTTTGCAACAGGGTCGCTTTCGGCGCTTATGCAGAGGGCGATGAGAGTTTCGTCGGCATGGAGTCGAGGATTTCTGTTGCCCATAACATTGATCTTGAGACGCTGAACAGGCTCGATAACGTCTGGGGAGATGAGCAGAACTTCCTTTGCAAGGCCAGCGTGATGCTTGATAGCATTGAGGAGAGCGGCAGAGCAGGAGCCGAGAAGCGGAGAAGTCTTGCCTGTGATGAGTGTACCGTCGTCGAGCTGGATGGAAACGGCAGGTGCGCCTGTTTCTTCAGCTTTATCGAGAGCCTTCTTTATAACAGGGCGGTCTTCGATGGAGATTTTCGCCTGCTTCATGAGAAGCTCGATCTTTTCGATACATTCTTCTGTATAAATACCGGTCTTTACACCGGCAAGAGCCTGATAGTAACGGCGGATGATTTCAGCGTTTGCAGCCTCTCTGACAGCTTCATCATCGATAATGCCGAAGCCTGCCATGTTGACACCCATATCTGTCGGGGACTTGTAAGGGTTGGAGTTCATCAGCTTTTCAAACATAGCCGAAAGAACAGGGAAGACCTCAACATCACGGTTGTAGTTGACAGCGATTTCACCGTAAGCTTCAAGATGATAAGGGTCGATCATATTGACATCGTTGAGGTTTGCAGTAGCTGCTTCGTAAGCAAGGTTTACAGGGTGCTTGAGCGGAAGATTCCAGACAGGGAAGGTCTCATACTCCACATAGCCTGCGTTTGTGCCTCTCTTGTGCTCATGATAGAGCTGGGAAAGGCAGGTTGCCATCTTGCCCGAGCCAGGACCGGGCGCTGTAACAACAACGAGAGGACGGGTTGTTTCGATATATTCGTTCTTGCCGTAGCCTTCATCGGAGATGACATGGTCGATGTCGGAAGGATAACCCTTGATAGGATAGTGGAGGAATACAGGAACGCCGAGGCTTATAAGCTTGTTCTTGAAAGCGACAGCCGCAGGCTGGTCCTTGAAGCAAGTGATGCAGACCGAGCCGACATAGACTTCAAGCTCTCTGAAAGCGTCGATAAGGCGGAGAGTTTCCTGGTCATAAGTGATACCGAGGTCACCTCTTATCTTGCCTTCTTCAATGTCGTCAGCGTTGAGAACAATGACAACTTCAGCCTTGTCAGCCAGCTTCTTGAGCATCTGCATCTTTGCGTCAGGCGCAAAGCCCGGAAGCACGCGGGAAGCGTGATAGTCGTCAAAGAGCTTGCCGCCAAACTCAAGATAGAGCTTGCCGCCAAACTGTTCAATGCGTTCTTCGATGTGCTTTGCCTGCTTCTGCAGGTATATGTCGGTGTCGAATCCTATTTTCATTTTTACTCTCCTGTTCCTTCGATTTGGTGTTGGATATATTCAAATGCAATAAGCGAATGTTTTGCGAAATAAAAGTGAAGTTAAATTATATAGACGCCTGCGGCTACACCCCTCCACCATTCTGACGAATGGTCCCCCTCCCCTTAATAATGGGAGCTGTCAGCGTAAGCTGACTGAGGGGTTGTTTCAATCGGATATTTTTGCCATTTCAGATATATCTTTATACTTCCTGTAAAAATATAGCTCAAACGGCAAAGTTTAAGTTAATACGGGCAGCCTTTGTGGGACTGCCCGTATATGATGAAACTTAAATTACTTAAGGTTGAACCAAGCGTTGAGACCTGGGTAGTAAGCTGTGTTTTCGAGCTCGTCTTCAATTCTGAGGAGCTGGTTGTACTTAGCAACACGGTCGGAGCGGCTTGGTGCGCCTGTCTTGATCTGACCAGCGTTGAGAGCAACAGCGATGTCAGCGATTGTTGTGTCTTCTGTTTCGCCGGAACGGTGGGAAACAACTGCTGTGTAGCCAGCGCGGTTAGCCATCTGGATAGCGTTGAGTGTTTCTGTGAGAGTACCGATCTGGTTAACCTTGATGAGGATGGAGTTACCGATCTTCATGTCGATACCGTCGGAGAGACGCTTTGTGTTTGTAACAAAGAGGTCGTCGCCAACGAGCTGGATCTTCTTGCCGAGTTCCTTAGTGAGGAGTGCCCAGCCTTCGAAATCGTCTTCTGCCATACCGTCTTCGAGGGAAATGATAGGATACTTGTTAGCGAAATCCTTCCACATTCTTACCATCTGAGCGCGTGTCATCTTCTTCTTAGCCTTTGGAAGGAGATAGTAGCCGCCGTCTTCGTTTACAAACCATTCGGATGTAGCTGCGTCGATAGCGATACGGAAATCTTCGCCTGGCTTGAAGCCTGCCTTTTCGATAGCTTCTACGATAACCTTGAGAGCATCTTCGTCCTTCTTGAGGTTAGGAGCAAAGCCGCCTTCGTCACCAACGGATGTAGCAAGGCCCTGACCGTTGAGGATCTTCTTGAGTGTGTGGAATACTTCTGCACACCATCTGAGAGCTTCACGGAATGTTGGAGCGCCAACAGGCATAACCATGAATTCCTGAATGTCAACGTTGTTGGAAGCGTGTGCGCCGCCGTTGAGGATGTTCATCATTGGAACTGGGAGTGTGTGTGCGTTGCAGCCGCCGATGTATGTGTAGAGAGGCATACCGAGGCATTCAGCAGCAGCGCGTGCTGTTGCGAGAGAAACGCCGAGGATAGCGTTAGCGCCGAGACGGCTCTTGTTTTCTGTGCCGTCGAGAGCGATCATTGCGTTGTCGATTTCGATCTGATCGAGAGCGTTGAGGCCGATAACAGCGTCAGCGATTTCTGTGTTTACAGATTCAACTGCCTTGAGAACGCCCTTGCCCATGTAGCGGGACTTGTCACCGTCACGAAGTTCGCAAGCTTCGTGAACACCTGTAGATGCGCCGGATGGAACAGCAGCGCGGCCAACGTAATTGTCTGTGCCGTCGTTTACGTAAACTTCAACTTCAACTGTTGGGTTTCCGCGGGAGTCCATGATCTCACGTGCGAGAACATCTACGATTTCAGCATATCTTTTCATTTTGCTTGATTTCTCCTTGTATGTTAGTTGTTGATTAACTTGATTTGATTGAGCGGGCGGGGATGATGAATCGCCGCCCCTACGGAATATCTCACAATAGCGAGATTGTAGGGGAGGGTCTCTGTGCCCTCCCGCAGACCGAAGGTCTTTTATTCAATGCGCCGCAGGCACCTTAATGTTCCGAAGGAACAATTCATGCGCTTGCGCAATTCATGGCGTGAGCCAATTCATGCACAATATGTGCAATTCATTTATTTCACAATAAGGCTTTCGCCTGTCATTTCCTCTGGCTTGTCGAGACCTAAAAGCTCCAGCATTGTAGGAGCAAGGTCGCAAAGTCTGCCGCACTTGACATTGATGTCCTTGTCGCAGATAACGAGAGGAACGACATTTGTTGTGTGAGCTGTGAAAGGTGTGCCGTCTTCGTTAGCCATAACATCGGCATTGCCGTGGTCAGCTGTAAAGAGGCAGAGACCGCCCATCTCAACCACACTATTATACACCATTTCGGAGCATTTGTCTACAGCTTCAACAGCATTTACTGCAGCTTCAAAGCAGCCTGTGTGGCCGACCATATCGCAGTTTGCAAAGTTGAGGATGATGACATCGTGCTCGCCCGACTTGATTTCCTTAACTGCTGCTTCAGCAACTTCAAATGCGCTCATTTCAGGCTTTTCGTCGTATGTCTTGACCTTTGGAGAAGGGATAAGCACACGCTTTTCGCCGTCAAATGTCTTTTCTTCGCCGCCGTTGAAGAAGAATGTCACATGGGCATACTTTTCAGTTTCAGCAATTCTGAGCTGCTTGAGGCCACACTTGGAAATGTATTCGCCGAAAATATTTGTAAGCTGTGTTGGCTTGAATGCAATATGAACATTCTTGAAGCTTTCGTCATACTGTGTGAAGCAGACGTAGTAAGGCTTGATAACGCTGTCGCGGTTAAGGCCGCATTCGTCCTCTGTGAAAGCAGATGTGATTTCTCTTGCTCTGTCAGGACGGAAGTTGAAGAAGATAACTGCGTCGTCAGAATTAAGACCTGTGTAGCCTGGATTTACCATTGGCTTGAGGAATTCATCTGTTACGCCTTCTTCGTAGCTCTTTTCGATGGAAAGAATAAAGTCTTCTGTCTTTTCGCCTTCCATCTTTGTGATAGCGTCATAAGCGAGCTGAAGACGCTCCCAGCGCTTGTCTCTGTCCATAGCATAGAATCTGCCCATGACAGTAGCAACTGTGCCGCAAGCCTGCTCCTTCATATAGTTCTGCAAATCACCGATAAAGCCCTTTGCAGATGTTGGGGAAACGTCACGTCCGTCTGTGAAGCAGTGAACGAATGGGGAGATGCCCTCCTTCTTGCAGAGGTCGATGAGTGCTAAAAGATGTGTGAAGTGGGAGTGGACACCGCCATCAGATACAAGACCCCAGAGATGGAGCTTGCCGCCTGTCTTCTTGACATGGGCGATAGCGTTAAGGAGCTCCTCATTCTTAAAGAATGTGCCGTCCTTGATGTCCTTTGTGATTCTGGAAAGCTCCTGATAAACAACGCGGCCTGCGCCCATGTTTGTGTGGCCCACTTCGCTGTTGCCCATCTGTCCGTCAGGAAGACCTACGTCTAAACCTGAGCACTTGAGGCAGGAGTTTGGAAACTCTGCCATGAGCTTGTCCATGAATGGTGTATTGGCATTTGAGATGGCATTGCAGGAGCAGCATTCGCCCACACCGTAGCCATCGAGAATTACTAATACAAGTGGTTTTTTCATTTAATTCGTTTTACTCCTTGTGTAGAGTTAAAGCCTTCCCCTTGAGGGGAAGGGGGACCGCGTAAGCGGTGGATGAGGTGTCAAAAATCTGCAAACCGAAGGAGATTCTTCGCATTCGCTCAGAATGACAAAACTTTTGAGCCTTCCCCTTGAGGGGAAGGTGTAGCCCGACAGGATTATTATTCAATGTGCAAAGCACATATCGCTGCCGAAGGCAACTATTTATTTGCCGATGATTTCCGCGCCGATTTCGATAATCTTGAGGAAATCCTGAGCCTTGAGAGACGCACCGCCGACGAGAGCGCCGTCGATGTCATACTGCTCAAAAATCTCACGGGCATTGTTTGCATTGAGAGAGCCGCCATAGAGAATGCTTACTGCACGGGCAGACTTTGCGCCGTACATTTCGCGGAGGCATGTTCTGATTTCCTTGCAGACTTCCTGAGCCTGTTCCGGAGTTGCAGTTCTGCCTGTGCCTATTGCCCATACAGGCTCATAAGCGATGACGATCTTCTTGAGCTGAACAGCGTCGATGCTGGAAAGAGCTATCTTGAGCTGTCTGCGGATAACTTCTAAAGTTACGCCGAAGTTTCTCTGGCAGTTTGTTTCGCCAACACAGATGATAGGCTTGAGGCCACTGAGAACAGCCGCAGTTGTCTTTTTAGCTACGATCTCGTCTGTCTCACCGAAGAACTTTCTGCGTTCAGAATGGCCGATGATGACATATTCCGCGCCTGCCTCCATAATCATAGAAGCCGAAAGCTCGCCTGTGTAAGCGCCGCTCTGCTCGAAATGCATATTCTGTGTGCCGACAGAGAACTTGGAGGACTTGCTTAAGCCCTGAGCCGCAGTTATAAGTGTTGCAGGCACGCAGAGGATGTTTTTAGTGATATTTTTTGGGGTTTTGCTCTGTTTGACTTCCTTGAAAAATGTCTTGAGCGAAGTGTTGTCGCCGTTCATTTTCCAGTTGCCGGCGATAATTGCTTTTCTGTATCTCTTGTCCATGATTTATTACTTGTCGAGCAGGCATGCCATACCCGGAAGCTTAGCTCCTTCCAAGAGTTTGAGGGAAGCACCGCCGCCTGTACTGATGTGTGTGATCTTATCTTCAACGCCTGCCTTCTTGATAGCAGCTGTGGAGTCGCCGCCGCCAACGATTGTGAGGCCTGGGTTTTCAGCGAGAGCCTGTGCAACAGCAGTTGTACCCTTACTGAATTCGTCAAATTCAAATACGCCCATAGGACCATTCCAGACGATTGTCTTTGCCTTGTTGATAACGTCTGTATAGAGACCTACAGTCTTAGGACCGATATCGAGAGCCATACGGCCTTCTGGAATATGGTCGCCGTCTACATATATGTAATCAGCATCAGGTGAAAACTTGTCAGCGCAGACATGGTCGATAGGGAGATAGAAAGGCACATGGAGCTTCTGAGCGCGCTCGAGGACCTGACGTGCGTATTCGATCTTGTCTTCTTCATATCTGGAATCGCCGATATCGCCCCACTTTGCCTTTGCAAATGTGTAAGCCATTGCACCGCCGATGATGATGGAGTCACATACTGTGAGAAGGTTTTCGATAGCCATGATCTTATCAGAAACCTTGGAGCCGCCTAAGATACCAACGAATGGACGCTTAGGATCTGTGAGAGCCTTGCCGAAAGCATCGAGTTCAGCTTCCATAAGGAAACCTGCATAACCTGGAAGATAGTTGGCAACACCTGCTGTGGAGCAGTGTGCTCTGTGTGCTGTGCCGAAAGCTTCGTTGACGAAGATATCGCCGAACTGAGCGAGAGCTTCGGAAAGTTCTGGTTCGCACTTTTCTTCACGAGGGTCAAAGCGGATGTTTTCAAGCATCATAACTTCGCCATCTTTGAGCTCGGCAACAGCCTTCTTAGCCTGTTCGCCGACGATGTCAGGAACATACTTGATTGGTCTGCCGAGATATTTTTCCATTTCCTTTGCTATAGGAGCAACGGTAAGTGATGGAACAACCTTGCCCTTTGGACGGCCAAGATGAGTAATAATGATGACTTTTGCACCATTTTCAGCAAGATACTTTACAGTTGGTACAGCTGTTACAATGCGTGTTGCGTCTGTGACATTGCCGTGTTCATCCTGTGGAGCGTTAAGCTCGCAGCGGATAAGAACTCTCTTGCCGTTTACGTCAACATCTGTTACTGATTTTTTGTTGTAATTCATAACTCACCCACAAAAATTATTAATATTTTGATGTGCGCATAAATACACGAGCGCCATACACCTTTATTATATGCCAAAAAACAAAATAATGCAATACAAAAAACAAATAATTTACAGCGATTTTATAGGATTATTTGAACATTTGCAGATATTTTTTGAAAAACGGCGAAAAATGCAGAAATTTTACGGAAAATGTAAGATAAAATTTGAGATGAAAAAGTGAACAATGAATTGTGTAATCCGCAGAAAAATTATCCTTGCCTCCCCTGTTATTCGCCCCAGCGAGCAGGCTCGCCGGGGACCCCGTTTTTCGCCTCAGAATTACGTTCCTTTTTCTTGCCTCCCCTGTGCAAGGGGAGGTGTCAATCAAAGATTGACGGAGGGGTTGTCGCCTATCAAACCTGTCGCAGATACCTCAATATTCCACAGGAACAATTTATTCTCACACGGAACGGCGAGGGCAAGCCCCCCGCCCTACATTATCATGCGGGACGCCGAGGGCGTCGGTCCCCTACAGGCTTGTGCAAAAGAAAAAAGCTCCCCGATACGGAGAGCTTATATGCTTCATTTACTACCACTCCCCTCACAAGGGGAGGCTGGTGAGGGGGGATGCGGAGAGCTTTCAATAATATTCAATTACAACTGTAAGTCAAGCTGTCTTATGGCCTCATACAGCACGACAGCCACCGAATTGGAAAGGTTAAGGCTTCGCGCTTCCTTTCTCATCGGAATGCGTACAGCGTGGTCGATGTCGCCGAAAATCATATCCTCAGGCAAGCCCTTTGTCTCCTTGCCGAACATGATATAATCGCCGTCGTTGTATTTTACATCGTAGTGGAACTGCTTCGCCTTCGTCGATGCCATCCAGATGACAGCACCCGGATTTTTGTCGTAAAACTCCTGGAGATTTTCATAGATGGTGATGTCGACAAGATGCCAGTAATCGAGCCCTGCGCGTTTTACAGTACGGTCGGAAATCTCAAAAGGAATAGGCTTGATGATATGTAATTTCGCCCCTGTTGCAGCGCATGTGCGGGCGATATTGCCTGTGTTCTGCGGTATTTCAGGCTCATGAAGAACAATATGGAGCATACTGCACCTACTTGTCCATGAGCTTTCTCAGCTCTTTTGCATTTGCCTTTTCTTCCTGAGTCATCGAATGACGCTCCTTCGGTGTGCGGAGAACTTTTAAATCCTCGCGGTTGTAGATTTCAAGAGCATCAGGTGCGGAATCAAGGCGGACAGTACACTTGCCGCGGAGAAGATTGATGGAGGTTACAACACCTCTGCCGTCAGGAGTTTCAACGATGGAATCGACAGGCGGTGTGTTGCGTGTAAGCTCCTGATAAGCTTCGTTTTCATACTTGAGACAGCACATAAGTCTGCCGCAAGTGCCGGAAATCTTGGTAGGATTGAGGGAAAGACCCTGTTCCTTTGCCATATTTATTGAAACCGACTGGAAATCGTCAAGGAAAGTAGAGCAGCAAAGCGGATTGCCGCAGACGCCGAGACCGCCAACCATCTTTGCCTCGTCACGCACGCCAATCTGGCGAAGCTCGATTCTTGTGCGGAAAACGCTTGCAAGGTCCTTTACAAGCTCGCGGAAGTCAACTCTGCCGTCAGAAGTAAAGTAGAAAAGCACCTTGCCGCGGTCGAATGTGTATTCAGCGGCAACAAGCTTCATGTCAAGCTTGTGATTCTTGACCTTTTCAGCGCAGATTTTCAGCGCCTGATCTTCGAGAGCGATATTCTGGGCAACTGTTGCCATATCTTCCTTTGTAGCAATTCTGATAAGGCTCTTGAGAGGCTTTACGATCTTATCATCGTCGACCTGCTTGTTTGCAATGACGATTTCACCGCATTCAATGCCGCGAGCCGTTTCAACGATGGCGTGCTGGCCTTTTTCAGCCTGAACGCCGTTTGGGTCAAAATAATATATCTTGCCCACTTTTTTAAATCTTATACCGATAATTTCTGTCATTTTTATATATCCTTATTGTAGATTTCCCATATTTCAGCCGCCGCACTCAGTGTCAGCGAGAAAAGGTTGGGATTGTATACAAGCTGTTCGAGCAGCTTGTCGAAGTAGTCATATATCATTAAAAACTGGCCTCTCTTGTGTGGCTGTGAGAGAATCAGCTTATATGTTTCCTGTTTGCACATGAAAATAAAATCGGGGAAAATATTCCTCGGCAGCTCGCCTGCCTTTACGAAAAACTCGCACAGTGCAAGCTCGCCTGCAAATGCAGGGGCAAAGGAGGAAGCCATATCGGCAACCTGCTTGTTTGCAATGCTGTCGCCCTCATTGGGCAGGGTAAAAACCTGACAGCGTGAGTTGATAGTCTGGAGCAGCGACCTGTGACTTTCGCACAGAAAGACAAAATAGGCATTCTGCGGCTCCTCGATAGCCTTGAGCAAGGCATTCTGCGCTTCGACACGCATATTGTCAGCGTTGTCGATGATGAAAAACTTGAAGTCAGCCTCACTCGGCTTGGTGTAGGCATTCTTGATGATGCTTCGCGCCATATCGACCTTGAGTGAGTCCTCGTCAATATAGAAAAAGTCAGGGTGAGACCCTGCCTTTATTTTTACACACTGATTACAGGTGCCGCAGCCGACACCTGTAATACAGAAAAGTTTAGTTGCAGTTTCAAATGCCGCTTCCTTGCGGCTTTCCCTGCTTCCGCCTTCAATAATGGCGGAATGGGGGAAGGTTTTATGGTCGATATTATACTTTTTCAAAACGGTCTACGTCCAGTACGAAGATAGTTGCGCCGCCCACCATAACTTCAACAGGGATTGCAGGGAAGAAGTTGATGCCCATTTCGGCAGTTGTAGGAATAATCTGCTTGCGGCTCTTGGAATGTTCATGGATGATGTCGATAGCTTCCTGAACCTTTTCTTCTTCAACGCCGATAAGGAATGTTGTGTTGCCTGCTCTCAGGAAACCGCCCTGAGTAGGAAGCTTTGTGATGCGGAAGCCGTTTTTGATGAGGCTCTGATTAACTACGCCTGCATCGTCAGAATTGACGATAGCAATGATCATCTTCATTTTCATAACAGTACCTCCTTTGTAAAGTTATATATAAATGGTTGAATAAGCTTTGAATAATGCCTCGCCCTGTGCCAGGGAGAGGTGGCAGTTCAGAGAACTGACGGAGAGGGTAAGCAATTATAAAATGTGATTTATCACACATTAACGTTTGCAAAGCAAACATATCGCGCTGCTTGCGGCATTACTTTACAACTGCTATTTCCTTATCTATATTATATCGTATTTCGGTTAAATATTCAAGAGATTTTTCGTCTATTTTTTCACCAAGTGCGATGATAGGCACCCCAGGCGGATAGATATAAATATTTTCGCCCGCCACCATTCCGACGGCGTTTTTAAGCGGCATCTTAATCTTATCACCGAAGAAAGCCTCGCGCGGGGAAATCACAGCCTCGCTCATCGGCATACCGCCTGCGATTACATGGCCTTTATCGTTTTCAAGAGAAAAATAAGCGGCGATATCGGCAATCAGGGCTATATCAGCCAATTCATCGGAGAAAGTCACTATCATGACAACATTGTTGTCGTCAGCCATTTCGGCAACGATTCCGTGAGCCATAAAATGGTCGTAAAGCTCATAGCCAAGACCCTTGCAGCATATTGTAATACGCAGAGGGTCGCCCAGACAAGGGGAGATGAAGCCCATGTTTTCAAGCCGTCTGCGTACATCAGCGCAGGCATTTATCACGTTGTTCTTCGTGTTTTCGTCCAGTTTTTCAATAAATTCCCTGCCTATATCAAGCGAAGCCATCATAGGGTAGGAAGGGGAAGTGGTGCCGAACATAATACAGCCTCGGCGGGCCTTTTCGGCATAATTGCCGTCACGAAGAAGGAGATAAGCCCCCTGAGTAAGGCTCGGCAAGGTCTTGTGCGCCGAAAAAATGACAGCGTCAGCCCCGTCTGTCACAGGGTCAGGAGCACCGCAAGCCTTGAGATGGCTGCCGTGAGCGGAATCAACGATGAGCTTGACATCGTGGCTGTGACATACATCAGCAACAGCCTTCACATCGTGGCAGTAGCCGTAATAAGTTGGACTTGTGATGATAAAAGCCGAAATATCGGAATTTTCAGCCAGGATTCTATCCAGTTCGTCAAGCTTGAAGCCCTTTGTAATGCCCAATTCGCCATCAAACTCAGGCACGATATATTTCGGCATGATGTCGAGCAGCACGCAGGTGTCCAGTATGGATTTGTGGGTGTTTCTGTCGACAAGCAGGCTGTTTTTGCCATTTGTGAAGGTATAAAGTGCCGACTTTATACCCTGAGTGGCGCCGCAGGTGAGAAAAAGACAGCTTTCGGCGCCGAAATATCTTGCCGCGCGCTCCTCGGCTTCATTGATGAAGTCATGGTCATCGCCGTATAAATCGCCCGTGTCAGGCGTTTCGGTATAGTCGATAAAATACGCCCCGTCAAGCAGAGTGCCCAACGGATGCCCTTTATGCCCCGGCATGTGAAAACGCTTTTTGCCCTTTTCTGCAAGAGCCTTTATTATATTATATAATGTATAGTCCATCAAATTTTTCCTTTTTTAACAGCTTTTTTCAGATCGAGACCATTATATCATAAAAATAATTGTAAATAAAGCGAATTTTTATTGAATTATGCGAGAAAATGTGATACAATATTTACAAATTATTATTGGAGCACGAACAGTAATAATTTATTTCTCAGGTTCATAACAATGGACAAAGGAGGGATAAAAATGAATAGTGTCAAAGAAACGGCATATCAGTTGTTCATAGAGCAGGACAACAGCTGTGCCGAAGCAGTTCTCAAAGGAGCATGCCGGCTTTATGAGTTACCATTGAGCGAGGATCTCGTTAAAGTCATCGGAAGCTTTGCCGGGGGCTGCGGTGTCGGAGACCTTTGCGGCGCTTGTGCCGGCGGTCTGGCCGCCATCGGGCTGAAATATGGCAATGGATGTCTTCATAAATGTGAAGAGCAAAGAGAGAAGATGAAAGCGTTTATGAATGAGTTCAGCACCATGTTCCACAGCACCGACTGCGAAAAGATCAAAGCTGAGTTTCGCAAGGAAGATGTAAGATGTCTGGAAGTTGTCGAAAAAACTTTGGGCTTGATTGGTTTGATTTTCGACCAGAAAATCGAATAAAAACACGAAAAAAACACACTTTTTTCGGAGTTTTGTTAGTTTTGCACAAAATTTCGACAGATTTTTTTGCTATTTTACATACTGTTCAGGTAAAAAAAATCGTGCTATACTTTTACAATAAATAGCCCTGCTTAAATGCCCCCAGAACATTTGAGTCAGGCAAAAATTAAACATTTTTAATGGAGGTCGTATGTACAAGTATATTTTCAAAAGATTGATTATGCTTATTCCTGTTATCATCGGCGTAACTTTCTTGGTTTACTTCATCCTCGACTTCGCACCAGGTGATCCAGTTGCTATCATCCTCGGTATCGAAGCTACAGAAGAAGCTATTCAGGAAGTTCGTAAGGAACTCGGTTTGGATAAACCGTTCATCATCCAGTATCTCAACTACATGGCTAAGCTGTGTAGAGGTGACCTTGGTAAGTCATGGGCTAAGAGCCGTGACGTTATGGGCGAAATCATCACAGCGTTCCCACCAACAATTACACTTACATTCTGGGGCATGTTGGTTGCTGTTTCCCTCGCTCTTCCAATCGGTATCATCTCCGCTGTTTACCAGTACTCCATCTTCGATAACGTTCTGATGGTTTGTGCTCTCTTGGGTATTTCCATGCCATCCTTCTGGCTTGGTCTTCTCCTCATCCTCACATTCGCACTTAACCTCGGTTGGGTTCCATCCGGCGGCGTAGGTTCCTGGAAGTCCTTTATCCTTCCATCCATCTCCCTCGGTACATCCTCGATGGCTACTATCACACGTCTTACTCGTTCTTCCATGCTCGAAGTTATTCGTGCTGACTATATCAGAACTGCTAAGGCTAAGGGCGTTAACCAGAAGACAGTTATTCTTAAGCACGCACTCCGTAATGCCCTCATCCCAGTTGTTACAATGATCGGTATGCAGATCGGCGGTATGCTCGGTGGTTCCGTTCTTACAGAAACAGTTTTCTCCATCCCAGGTTGCGGCCGTCTCCTCGTTGATGGTATCAAGCAGAAGGATACACCTATGATTCTTGGTTGTCTTATCGTTACAACAATCATCTTCTCGGTAGTTAACCTCTTCGTTGACATCCTTTATGCATTTATCGATCCACGAATCAAGGCTGAGTACAAATAAGGTTTAAGGAGGATAAATTTTAATGGAAGCTAAGAAAACTAATAAAAAGCGCAGCATGTGGGGCGACGTTCTTAAGCGTCTCGCAAAGAACCGCATGGCTGTTCTCGGTGGTATTATCGTTGTATCACTCATCCTCATCGCTATCTGCGCAGACTTTATCTGCGACTACGAAGACGAAGCTATTTTCCAGAATGTTAAGATCCGTCTTGAAGGTCCTTCCGCAGAACACATCCTCGGCACAGACGAATTCGGCCGTGATATGTTCGCTCGTATCGTTCATGGTTCCAGAATCTCCCTCCTCGTAGGCTTCTTCGCAACTATGCTCGCTATGGTCTGCGGCCTTATCCTTGGTTCCTCCGCTGGTTACTTCGGCGGCAAGGTTGACATGATCATCATGCGTGTTCTCGACGTATTTATGGCTATCCCACAGCTGCTCCTTGCTATCACACTCGTTGCAGCTTTCGGTACATCCATTGGCTGTCTTATGATCGCTCTTGGTGTTTCCTCTGTTCCATCCTTCTCCCGTATGCTCCGTTCTCAGGTTATTACAGTTAAGGACCAGGAATTCATCGAAGCTGCTCGTGCTATCGGTGCTAAGGACTCCCACATCATCACAACACACATCATCCCTAACTCCCTTTCCCCAGTTATCGTTCAGGTTTCCATGCGTATGGCTTCCTGTATTCTTTCTATTTCTTCTCTCTCATTTATCGGTCTTGGTATTTCCCCACCAACACCAGAATGGGGCTCTATGCTTTCTGGCGGCCGTATGTATCTCCGTGATGCTCAGCACATCACATTGTACCCAGGTCTCGCTATCATGATCACAATCTTGGCCTTTAACCTTCTCGGTGACGGTCTCCGTGACGCTCTCGACCCAAAACTTAAGAGATAAGGAGAGAAATTATGGAAAACAATAAGTATTTGCTCGATATGACTGACGTTGTCGTTCACTACGAAACAGACGAAGGTATCGTTGAAGCAGTTAACGGCATCGACATCAAGCTTGCTGAAGGCAAGACAATGGGCCTCGTAGGTGAAACAGGTTGCGGTAAGACAACAACAGCTCTTTCCATCCTCCGCCTCGTTCCAGACCCACCAGGAAAGGTAAAGTCCGGTAAGATTATTCTCGACGGCGTTGATATCATGGCAGCTTCCGAAAAGGAAATGCGTGAAATCCGTGGTAACGTTGTTTCCATGATCTTCCAGGACCCAATGACATCCCTTAACCCAGTTCTCACTGTTGGTGATCAGATCGCAGAAGTTGTTGCTATCCACAACCCACAGATGAAGAAGGAAGACACAGTTAAGAGAGCTATGGAAATGCTCGAAGTCGTAGGTATTCCAGGTGAAAGACACACAGAATATCCTCACCAGTTCTCCGGCGGCATGAAGCAGCGTGTTGTTATCGCTATCGCTCTCGCATGTTCTCCAAAGCTCCTCATCGCTGACGAACCAACAACAGCTCTCGACGTTACAATCCAGGCTCAGGTTCTCGAACTCATGAACAACCTCAAGCAGCAGTTCAAGACATCCACAATCATGATCACTCATGACCTTGGTATCGTTGCTGAAACATGTGACGAAGTTTCCATCATGTATGCTGGTTCTATCGTTGAAAGAGGTAACCTCGAAGACGTCTTCAACAACACAATGCACCCATACACAGAAGGTCTCTTCAACTCCCTCCCAGACGTTGATAACAGAGCTGCAAAGCTTAAGCCAATTCCAGGTCTTATGCCTGACCCAACAAAGCTCCCTAAGGGCTGCGCATTTGCTCCACGTTGCCAGTATGCAACAGAGCAGTGTAAGACAGAAAAGCCTGCACTTGTTAAGTACAGCGATACTCATTATGCTGCTTGCTTGGCATACCAGGACAAGAACTTCAAATTGAAAGGATGGAGCAAATAATGGCATTATTAGAAGTAACTGATCTTAGAAAATATTTTAAGACTCCAAAGGGCAACCTTCATGCTGTTGACGATGTATCCTTCAAGATCGAAGAAGGTAAGACACTCGGTGTCGTAGGTGAATCCGGCTGTGGTAAGTCCACAACAGGCCGTGCTGTTCTCCGTCTTCTCGAACCAACAGCTGGTAAGGTAGTATTCGACGGCCAGGACGTTACAGCTCTCGATAAGGAAGCTCTTCGTCAGATGCGCCGTAAGATGCAGATCGTTTTCCAGGACCCATATTCTTCCATCAACCCACGTATGTCCGTTTCCGAAATCATCGCAGAGCCAATGAAGCTCCACAAGATGTATGCTACAAAGGCAGAAGTTGACGCTCATACACAGGAACTCATGAAGACAGTTGGTCTTGCTGAACGTCTCACAAACTCTTATCCACACGAACTCGACGGTGGCCGTCGTCAGCGTATCGGTATCGCACGTGCTCTCGCACTCGATCCAAAGTTCATCGTTTGTGACGAACCAGTTTCCGCTCTCGACGTTTCTATTCAGGCTCAGATCCTCAACCTCCTCCAGGAACTCCAGGAACAGCGTGGCCTTACATACATCTTTATCACTCACGACTTGTCTGTTGTTAACTACTTCTCTGATGATATCGCTGTTATGTACCTCGGTCGTTTGATCGAAAAGGCTCCTTCTGAAAAACTCTTTGCTAACCCATCTCACCCATATACACAGGCTCTTCTCTCCGCTATTCCACTTCCAAAGCTCGGCAATAAGCGTGAAAGAATTATCCTCAAGGGTGAAATCACTTCCCCAATCGAACCAAAGCCAATGTGCCGCTTTGCTCCACGTTGTATCCATGCTAAGGATATTTGCTTCAAGGAAGAACCAAAGATGAAGGAAATCGCACCAGGTCACGAAGTAATGTGCCACCTCTTCTAATTCATCAATCTTTTGAATTAAATAAAAAGGACATCCGAAAGGGTGTCCTTTTTGCATTTCTTAAATCCGTAGGGGAGGGTCTCCGCGCCCTCCCGAATATAATCTCATTTTATCATGTCATTCTGAGGCAAAGCCGAAGAATCTCCCGTCATCTGTACAATCCTGTAGGGAGGCCGCTTGCCCCTCCCGTAAAATTATCTACAAAGAAAAAGCACGAAAACCATAAATTTCCGCGCCTTTTCTATATATATGCAGTTGTAATGGGGCTAATTCTGGGCAAAATCATTCACAGCATGTGCAATACTTTCAGCTGTAATCTGTCGATAATTTTCACTAGCAAGCAACTCCCGCTCACTCAGATTAGATAAAAATCCACATTCAATAAGAACGGATGGCATTTTCGTTTCGCGCACAACAACCAGACTTGCCGTGACTTTCACACCTCTGTCCTCGGACTTCGTGTTGTCAACAAGTGAAGTCTGAATAGCTTCCGCCAACCGCTTGCTGTGGGGATTTCTCACCGAAAACCAGGTTTCAATGCCCTTTGCATCGCTGTTTTCAGCCGCATTCTGGTGAACACTTATGTAAAGGTCAGCACCTTTACGGTTAGCAAGTTTAGCCCGTCCATGAGGTGAAATGTACTCCTTGTCATCGTGAGTGAATATCACTTTATAGCCAAGCCGTTCAAGCTGACCTTTGGTGCGCAATGCAATATCATAATTTATATCTTTCTCATTGATACCAAAGTAACTGCACCCATTGTCGGTGGCACCGTGTCCCGGGTCGAGCATGATAACCCTGATTTCCCCAAGGGAAATATTCACATATACAAAATAAACTGCCGTAGCAAGAATTATTGCCGCCAAAATCAAATATTTTACTCTTTTCATTTTACATTTCCTATAATTTGTACTATAATTATAGACGGAAGGACTTGTCCTGACGTTTCAATTATAACACAAAAAATCTCACATAATAACCTTTTAAGAAAAATGTAAGAAAAAAGGAGATACCATGAAAGATTTGAAATTTGCTCATATAAGTGACACACATTTTTGCTGTGAAGGCAGCAGTGATTTTGTAAAAGAGGTAAACGAAAAGTATAATCCTGTTGAAAAATTGCATTTTGTATTGGATAATATGGCGAAACCTGACTTTATTTTGTTCACGGGTGACACAGTCCATGAGGGCGAGCCTGAGGATTATGCAAAGCTCAAAGCTATTTTCGACAGATATCATCCCGATGTTCCTGTATTCTGCACGATGGGCAACCACGACAGAGCTGACAATTTCCGTGTCGGATTTCTCGGCAAGGAGCCGACGGGCAAGCCTTATTACGATGTTTTCTACCACGATGACCTGCGTATCATCACTCTCGACAGTGCATTCCACTATGGCATGAAGGGCTGGCTGTGCAAGGAGCAGTGCGACTTTTTGAAAAATACCCTTGCTGAAAACTACGGCCGCGGCACTATCGTCATCACACATCATCCATTCAAGTGGGAAAATGACGGCAATGCCCTCACAACCGAATATGACCTGAGCGAAATCATCGAGAAAAGCGACATCATCGGCTTCATCAACGGTCATGCCCACATCAACTGCGTCAGCTTCTTCCACGGCAGAATCCACATCACAGGCGAGTCGATGTGCTTCGGCATCGAGCCTCGCATCAAGGACAACATCTACGTCTACACAGAAAAGATGGCGTGGAATGAATGTAAGCTTGAGGGAAAGGAAATAAGCTTTACACAGCACGCTGTTTCGCCTGATTATACAATTTTGAAGTCAAAATCTATGTAGTTTTTACCAATTGAAAAGCCTTTTATAAAGTGGTAAAATATTACCAGACGAATAAATTTCAAAGGAGATTTTGTTATGACACTCAATAACGAACTTTTCACAAAACATCTGCAGGGCATGGTCCAGTTCCCAACTGTCTCCAGCGTTGACCCTGACAAGATCAACAAGCAGGCATTCCTCGATTTCCACAAGTATCTTGAAGAGACATATCCTCTCGTACATAAAACATTCGATAAGGCTATCGTCGGTCGTGTCGGTCTTCTCTATCATTGGAAGGGTACAGGCAAGAGCAAGAGCCTTCCTCTCCTCCTCACAGCTCATCAGGACGTTGTTCCTGAAGGCGACCACTCTATGTGGAAGTATCCTCCATACGTTGGTACTCTTGATGAAGACGGCATCCTTTGGGGCAGAGGCGTAACAGACTCCAAGTGCAACATTCAGGCATATATGGACGCTCTTGAACTTCTCATCGCTGACGGTTTCGTTCCTGATTATGACCTCTATCTCGCTTTCGGCTACAATGAAGAAATCATGGGCGGTCCTGAAGCTGCTGCAGGTCTCATCGTTGAAGAACTCAAGCGCAGAAATGTCGACCTCGGTCTCGTTATCGACGAATGCGGCGGCATCGGCGAAATCAACGGCAAGCCTGTTGCTACAATTTTCCCATGTGAAAAGGGCTACGGCGACTTCGAATTTACAATGGAAGATAAGGGCGGTCACGCTGCTTCCCCAGGCAAGCACAGCTCCCTCGGCATCATCGGCAAGACAGCTTGTATCCTCGAAGAAAAGCTCTTCCCACAGACACTTACAGAGCCGGTTATCAAGGAATTCAAGGCTCGTGCACCATTCACAGAAGGCCCTCTCGGCATGATGTATGCTGACCCAGAAAAGTACTGGGATATGCTCAAGCTCATCTGCGCAGAAGACAGACAGCTCAACGCTCTCACACGTACAACAACTTCTGTAACAATGGCAAAGGGCTCTGACCAGGCTAATATCCTCCCTGAAAAGTCCTCCCTCATCATCAATACACGTCTCCTCCCGGGCGAAACTCTCGACAATATGATGAAGTATTTCGAAAGCATCGTTCCTGAAGGCGTTAAGGTAAGACTCGTTAAGGGCCATAACCCACCTGCAGTTTCTTCCACAGAATCCGAAGGCTATAAGACTATCGTCAAGGTTGTTGAAGAAAAGTATCCTGGCATCACATTCATTCCTTCCATGCTCACAGGCGGCACAGACTCCCGCTTCTACTGCGATATCTGCTCCACAAAGAGCGTTTACCGCTTCACAGGTATGCGTCACACATCCAAGACAGGCGGCGCACATCAGGTTAACGAGCATATCGACACAAGCATCATTGCTGACAATGTCGACTTCTATATCAGACTTCTCCTTGCATACGGCAAGTAATAAAATGTTTAATATGAAAAGACCGTCATTATGGCGGTCTTTTTGTGCATTGATATATCTTGCCTCCCTCTGTGCTATTCACTCCTTTATGTCATTCTGAACGAAGTGAAGAATCTTTCCCGGCTCAGTAAAAAATTTTCTCCGAAACGAAACTTTTATCCCGCCCCATTTGTCTAATAACCAAAAGATAAAAACAAACCATACAAATGGAGGATAATATGAATAATAATCTTAAAACTTTGCTTCTGGGCTTTACGCCGATGATATGGGGCACAGTTGTGGCGTACATCGCATCAGACATGGCGGGAATCATACTCAGCGTGGGATTTCTCCTTTACTGGGCAATGGTCAGCTATAAGCTGGCAGGCGAAAACAAAATAACCACCTTCGCCTTGCTTCACGCTCCGACAGTTGTGGCTTTTGCAGTATATCTCATAGCAGGACAGGGCACTCTGGCGGAAATCGCCTACCTGTTCTTCTGGCCGACATTGGGCATTTCATACCTTGCAGGTCTGTTTGTCGAAAGCATGGCGGTGGTTGCTGTGATAAGCGGCTTGCTTATGGCGCTGGCTTTTGCATTTGGCAGAAAAAAGGCAATAAAAGAATAAATCCATAT
>JAFSBG010000180.1 GCA_017441945.1 Clostridia bacterium | reverse complement strand
TCTGGGGTGAAAGTCAGGCAGTTTGATCACCAGACCACAGGAGCGCCGAGTGCGCGACCGGTGGCGAGTGCCACCGCACTTATTAAATTTTGCGGGGTCCCCGAACAGCCTGCTGTTTGGGGTAAAATTGCCCCCTGGACCCCTTGTGTGTGAGGCAAGCTCACATTTAATATACGCTCTGCGAGCGGGTGATTGCCTTGAGGCAATCGAGGTGTCTCCGACGGATTAAATAAGAAATATAATTCTGTAGCCTCATCGATTCAATTTAGTTCACGAAAGCTAATTCATCTTATTTATAAATTCTCTTTACTCGCGGGCCGATGGAGCAGAACTGGTAAACATAAGTCTGGTCGGTGTGCTTCTGCAGTTCATAAGCCGAAAGAAGCTCGCCAGTCACCTTGTCGTAGCCGAAAAGTGTAACCTCGTCGCCAATCTTGCAGTCGATGCCTGTAACGTCGATGAAGGTCTGGTCCATGCAGAGGCCGAGATATTTTGTACGTCTGCCGTTGACGAAAACAGGACCGCCTGTTGTTGCAAGAGGTCTGTAAAGACCGTCAGCATAGCCGACAGAAATCGTAGCAACTCGTGTAGGCTTTGTAGGCACAAATGCACCGTTATAGCCAACCTGTTCGCCAGGGAAAACTTCCTTGATATTGACGATAAACGCTCTCCACGAAGCTGTCTCCTTGACGCCGATGTGAAGGTCGCCTTCGTCGATGAGGGAGTAGCCGAGATAGAGGGAGCCTGTTCTTACATGTGTGAAATAGCCGTCATCCAGCCATACGATAGCGTTGGAGTTACAGCAATGAACATACTTAGGCTCAATGCCCATAGCTTCAACCTGCTGTACAGCCGCCTTGAAAAGACGGAGCTGTTCTTTGGTGAAGTCGTTGTAAAGCTCATTTGATGTGGCAAAATGAGTGAAAATACCGACGATTTCGATATGTCCAACTTCCTTGATGAGATTTACAATGCGCTCAAGATCCTTGCCAGGCTTTACACCGATACGGTTCATACCTGTTTCAACCTTGATGTGCACCTTTGCAACCTTGCCCTGAAGCGCTGCTTCCTCAGACATACGGCGGATGGAAAGCTCCTCAAAAGCAGGAAGCTGAAGGTCATTTTCAATGGCATACTTGATGCCGTGCTGTGCAGGCGGGGAGAGAAGGAGAATGTCGCAGGTGATGCCTGCCTTTCTCATTTCAATGCCTTCAAAAACGTGAGCACAGCCGAAAATATTGATATGGCAGTCCTTTTCGATAGCTGTCGCCACCTCAACAGTACCGCTTCCGTAGCAGTTGCCCTTGAGCACAGGCATGATCTCGTGACCTTCGCCGATGCGCTTGCGGACAAGCTCGATGTTCTTTTTTATCTGAGTCAGATCGACTTCAAAATATGAGCTGAAATATTCCAGATCTCTTTCCATAGTATCCTCCAGGGAATTATATATAAAACTGATATACTCTATAAAACAGGAGCAAACGATAATACTCCATTATATTAACAATTATAAGACTTTATGAGCATATTGTCAACAAAAAGGGAATAAATATTGGTACCGGAAGCGTGAAATGTTGCTTGCACTGTTGGGTAGGAAATTCTTCACTGCGTTCAGGATGACAGAAAGATTTCCTGCCTCCCTCTGAGGAGGGAGGGGGACCATCGGAACGATGGTGGAGGGAGAGAGTTTTATTCAATTCGTCGAAGACACCGAAACTGCCAACTGTCCACTATCAATTTTCAACTGATGATATCGAGGCAGAGATTCCTCGCTGTGCTTCGGAATGACAGGCAATCCCCCTGCCTCCCTCGGGTCGAGGGAGGTGTCACGCAGTGACGGAGGGAGCGAAACCTATTAAATCCGTCAAAGACACATAAAGAAAGGACATCTTATGAAAAAGCTTGCCATTTTAACAATAATCCTGGCGCTTGGGCTGTTAATGAACAGTATAAGACCTGATGAAGCCATAGGCACCGTTATTATCAACATGGATAAAATCCCTGATTTTGCCCAGCGCCTTGAAATCAGAAAATGTCTTGAAGGCGAAAAAGGCATATTAACCCGGCCTCTTGACGTCACCCTCTATACTGACGAAAATCATATTCGGCAATACCGCGCCCTCAAAGCAAAGCTTGAAAACTGGGGTGCTGATGTGATTTTACGCATGGAAACGGCACAGAACATATTCGATTTCCGCGCCCTCGGTGAGCTTGCAATTTATATTTATGAGGGTGAAAATATCTATGAAAGTTTCCTCAGTGAAAATGCAGTTTTCCACAGCACAGGTTTTGCTGATGAAGAATATGACAAGGCGGTGAAAAGTGGTGATATCCAAAGGGCTCATGCCATTTTATCGGACAATAATTTACTTGTTGAAGCATAAAATTTTACAAGTTGAACACCTGCAATTCCTTGAAAAAGAGGCAGAATTATGGTATAATTTATACATAGATTATTCTGAGGTGATATTATGAGTATAGAAAAACCTATTGGAGTAACAATAGCCCAGATACGGCAGCTGCAGGGCAGAATCAGCCAGAAACTTCTGCGTGAATGTCCGACGATTTCAAGCGTAGATGTCAACGAAGCCCAGATAAATATTCTGTTTCAGCTATGGCTTGAGGACAATGTTTCGATAACAAATCTTGCGCACCGTACAAATCTTGCCAATACAACGCTGACCAATATGCTGGACAGGCTTCTCCGTCAGGGGCTTATAACCAAGGTGAAAAATCCCAACAACAAGCGTGAATATATCATTTCGCTGACAGATAAGTGCCGTCAGATACATGATGAGTATATTTTCCTTGAAAAAACCATGCGTGAGATAAACTTTGCAGACTTTTCGGCAGACGAGATAACACGGCTGAAAAATGACCTGCTCAGAATGAAGAATAATCTTGAAAAATGGGAAAACGAAAATAAAGCATAGATTTTATAAGACCGTCGTAATGGCGGTCTTTTGTTTTTGCAAAGCATATTTCTCGGCTCCCTCTGGGAGCCACCCCACAAAGCAGGCTTTGCGGGGACCCCAACAGGGAGCTGGCATCGCTTTGCGATGACTGAGGGAGTGAAACCTATTAAATCTGCCGCAGGCACTTTACTTGCGTGAAACGCAATTAATCCACTTTCACCCTCCCAATACCTTGCAATTTCACAAAAACAGGCGTATAATCAAAACAGTAATAACAGGGGGTAAAATTATGTTTTTCTTTTTTCTTCCATTGATATTCGTATTCGTTTTTCCGTTTATCCTGCCGTTTCTTGCGCTTTTCATCGAGATAAAGGATATTCTCATAACCTGCGCAATAATTTTCGCGCTTATAACATGGGGCACCATCGTTGTGGTGCGTGACGGCTATGGCAGTAAAAAGAAATGGAAAAATGTCGTTGCCATTATCGTGCCGATAGTTCTTCTTGCCGTATTTGCTTACCTTGCCGCAACTGTGGAAGAACAGCAGGTTATCGACCTTATCCGAAAGCTTCCATTTTTGCAGAAATATATGTAAAAGGCAGATAAAATATGAAAAATCTTAAAATTTCAGGCGGGATGCTGGTCTTTCTCGGCGCACTTTTCTGGAGCCTCAATTCACCTATTGTAAAGTTCCTGACAGTCGACCAGATGCTGACAACAGGTATGCGCGCTCTTATCGCAGGTGTAACTCTGTCGCCCTTTATCCGTATAAAACAGCTTAAATGGAACTGGTGGATGCTGCTCTATTTATGCTCATACACAGCGCTCTGCCTGTGTATCGTGCTTTCGTTAAGCCGCACATCTGCGCCTATAGCAATCGGAATGCAGTATACAGCCATCGTGTGGCTCTTCCTCGTAAACTTCATTAAGTCAAAGAAATTCGATAAAATCGGCTTCATTCCCGTGGCTGTCATAATGACGGGCGTGGTCATCTTCATGTGCTCGGGCACAGATGCCACAAGCAACGAAGGCAATATGATAGCCCTGCTTGAAGGCATTTTCTTCGCCTTTATGACGGTCGGCTCAAAGAAATCGGCAAACGGAAACCCTGTGGGGCTGACAGCCGTTGCAAACCTGTTCACAGGTCTTATGATGTGCCTTTTCTTCCCGAAATCAATGCTGACAGCCTTCGATATGAACGGCATTGAATGGACAATGATGCTGATTTTAGGCGTAATACAGATTGGCGGCGGCTACGCATTCTATAATATGGGCGTGCAGAAGGTCAGTCCCCAGAAAGCCTCGGTCATCGCCCTGTGGGAAATGATTTTAGGCCCATTATGGGTTGCACTTTTCCTCGGCGAATACCCAAGCATGATGGTAATGGTCGGCTTCGTTATCGTAATTGCAGGCATATTCTTAGATGCCAAGCTGGCAAAAGAATAGAATATAAGCTCTCCATTCGGGGAGCTTTTTTCAACCCTACGTACAATCTACTCAAACTATGTCATTCCGAAGCAACGCGAGGAATCTCCGCCCCTCACGCACAACCTTTGTAGGGGAGCTGCTTGCCGCTCCCGAAGATAATGTAGGGGCGGGTCTCCGTGCCCGCCCGCGGGAGGCGGAACGCCTCCCCTACATCCCCTCACGCACAACCTTTGTAGGGGACGACAAAGCCTCCCTTGCCTAAAGGGAGGGGGACCACCGAATGGTGGTGGAGGGATTCAC
>JAFSBG010000179.1 GCA_017441945.1 Clostridia bacterium | reverse complement strand
TTATGTCTTTCATAAAACCCTCCTTTGTTTCGATTGGTGACCCATTCTCAATTATATCAAAGGAGGGTTTTCTTATATCTAAAGATTTTTATTCCACCTGCATAGCAGGTGGTTTATTGACGCTTATGCGACAATAAAAAAAGCTCTCCATATGGAGAGCTTTTTGCTTTATATCGCTATATAGCTTGTTTTATTTGCCAGAAACGGCGCCAGCTCATCGGCTGTGCCTGTGACTATATCGCATTTCGGAAGCACGATAACGCGGCTGCCGAAAAAGACGAGAAAGGTATTCTGTGTTTCCACAACCCTTTCAAACTCACCGTAAGGCACGCGGTTTTCCTCTTTTTCTCCGTCCATTACGCTCATGCCGTCATCGTCAAAGGCTATGCTGTAGCGATTTTCAGGCAGCTTTGCCCTGCTTTTGAGCAGATTTTTAGCCGACCTGTCAAATCTGTCGGCAGGCTCGCCTCTGATTCCGCGGAGACCGATAACCATGGCTATTGCACCCGCTGTCAGCGGAATTATTCTGCCGAGCACATCCTGCATTGACGGAATGAATATAATGGCGCCGAGAATAAGGCATACCCAGCTCATCGGCTTTGAAATCAGCCTTCCCGGCACTTTTGCCTTGGTGTTTCCGTTGTTTTTGTCGGTTTTCTCCCACATTTTAGGGTATTTTTCACGGGAAAGCAGCTCTGTTCTCTTTTCAAGCGCCGCTGCTGTCTCTGCCATATAGGCATTGACATCGACAGGCGAAAGATTAAATATATATTTCATTTGTTTCTCCTTTGGGATTAGTCTATTTCAAAGAAATATGCTTTATCAGCCTTATCATAATCCTGCTCTGTGCCCAATCCATATCTGTAGCACCAGACAAGCGCTCTTGCTGCATCGTCATCACGCTGATATTTTGCACGATATCGGGATATTATGAACAATGGCTCATCTATCGATCTATTTCTACTTATTGTGTATGAATTTTGTCCATAGTCTGCTTCTACAAGATATTCCACATATCTGCGCAAAGCTTCATTATTGCCTGCATATATCAGGCTATTTGCCATCCTGCGTATTTCTTCTGAAATCCACGGCATCTCATAGAGGTCCATACCATCATATCTCTCTGTGTACCATTCAAATGCATGCTCTGCGGCAGGATAATATCCGCGGTTTGCACTGATACCCAGACAATCTTCGATCTCTTTGACCAGCTCTTTTTTCTTTTTTTCGTTATGTTCCTCTTCTTCACATTTCATCAGAACTTTGGCGAGCATAAAATAGGCATAAGGATTTGACGTTGGGTATGCAATATCCCTGAAAATCGTATCAGCCCTCATCAGTTCGCCGGAGAGGAACAATTCTTCAGCTTCTTGCAGACGTTTTATCTCGTTTTCATCTTTTGTGCACAGAGGATTCATCTGTTCGTCTTTAGGACCAGGGAATTCACTTTTTATATGGTAAGCATTGAGGCTTTCAAGAGCATTTTTGTATTCTCTATCCTCTTCTGACATTTGTTCTGCAAACTTTTTTTCTTCTGCCCTTCTTTGTGCCTGAGCCTTAATCCTCTTATTATATTTCGCAATTACTTTTTCCAGTTCTTCAATATATAAGTCATTTTCTTCATCATCAAAAGCAAACATCGCGCTCTTTGGTTTTTGGACAGCAACAGGCTTTTCTTCTTGGGCAGGCTGTGCCTCATTACGGGCTTTTTCTATTTTCTCTTTAAGTTCTTCGACAATAGCGTTTATCCGCTCCTCCTGTATTCTGTCCTGCTCGGCCTTTTCTGCCGCTGCCTTTTCTGCCGCTGCTTTTTCAGCCGCTGCTTTTTCTGCCGCTGCTTTTTCGGCTGCTTCTTTTTCGGCTGCTTCTTTTCTTGCTTCCTCTTCGAGTTTCTTTTTCTCAGCGTCAAGGAATGCGATTTTTTCCATAAGTCGAGCCTTTTCATCCTCGATTTCGTCTGAAGTCATACCGGAAGTGTCACTTACAGGCTTGCTTTCTGCCTTTTTAGTCCTGGTACTTGACTTCTTTGCAGTTTTCTTTGGCTCTGCCTTTTCTTCGTCCGTTGATTCTTCTTTTACCCCATTAGTTTTGGCTATTTTATTAAGGATTTCATTGAGGTACTCTCTGTAAGCAGATGTGAACAATGTTATCTTTTCACCGCTTTTCAACGTGACGATACTATCATAAGAGTTTTTTGGACTATTTTCAACCTTTACAATATTATTAAGTCGTATTGGTTCGTCAAAATCATCTGCATAAAATGCAGCAGTTGTAAGCAAATATCCTTTTTTGCACGAGCCGAAAAGAGTGGTATCCATAATGGCGACCACCATGCTTTCTGACATATGACTGGATTTCACAATGCGATTCATTGCATTTTCTATCTGTTTTTTCTTAAAACTTTCAATAGGCTCAAACTTATGTCCGCTTTTCTTTGTGGATTCGATTATTTTCAATATCTTTTCACGCATACTGAGTCCCCCTATAGTCTTTCTTATGTAACCAGTATACACCTATTGCAATATTTATGTCAAACAAAAAAACGCCCGAAGGGTGTTTTCCTCCGGGCGGTGTGATGTTATTTTAGTCCTTGCTTACGAACTTTTCAATGAGAGATTTGATGTCAATGCCTGTCGACTGGGCAAGTCCGTCTGTAATCTGGCTTGCGGAGTTCATAACGTCCTTTACAACCTTTGTAGCATTGCCGTCGCCATACATGACAATCTTATCGGTCTGTGCAAGAGGTTCAGCGGCGTTCTTGACCACCTCAGGAAGCACCTTGAGGTACATTTCCAGAATAGATGCTTCACCCATGGCCTTCATGGCTTCTGCCTTTGCCAAAATCGCCTGAGCTTCTGCCTTACCCTTGGCTTCAATACCCTTTGCCTCTTCTTCGTCGGCAAAACGCTTTGCCGAAGCTGTCAGCTTATCGGCTTCCGCCTTCTGTTCCTGCTCAATGCGCTTTGCAATGGCATCCTGTTCGCGCTTATATCTTTCGGCCTCTGCCTTCTGCTCGATAGCATACTTTTCAGCATCGGCTTTCTTCTTGATTTCAGCATCGAGAATACGCTCGGCAAGGGCAACTTCCTTTTCTCGAAGCTCGATTTCCTTTTCACGCTTGGCAATATCGGCATTTACAGAGGCAGTTTCGATGCTCTTTCTCTGTTCCTGCTCCTGAATTGCGTAAGCGGCGTCGGCTTCAGCCTGCTTTGCATCCTGTTCCTTCTTGTATTCCGACTTTTTGATTGCCACATCCTTATTCTGGAGGGCAATATTTGTTTCAGCCATGGCGCGAGCCTTGTTGCTCTGTTCTTCTGCCTCTGCCTGAGCAACAGCGATATCCTTTTCGGCATTCGCCTTGGAAATAGCGGCATCCTTACGGATTCTTACTACGTTATCCACACCGAGGTCCTGAATAACGCCGTTTTTATCTTCGAAATTCTGAATTGTAAGGTTGACGATTTCAAGGCCCATGCGCTTCATGTCTTCGGCTGCATTTTCAAGCACCTTCTGTGCGAAAAGGTCACGATTCTGCACAAGCTCATGGAGCTTCATCTGGCCGACGATTTCACGCATATTGCCTTCAAGAACCTGCTGTGCAACGAGGGCGATTTCATCCTGACGTCTGCCGAGGAAGTTTTCAGCCGCTCTCAATATCGAATCATTATCGGAAGCCACCT
>JAFSBG010000178.1 GCA_017441945.1 Clostridia bacterium | reverse complement strand
TTTTAGAAATTACGGGAGTTGACATTGACAGAGTTGTTGACGGTAAAATTGTCGAGCACGGCGGTTCAACTGAAACCTTTGAGACATTCTGGACAAACGGTTTGATTAAACCAGTATAATACCAATTCCAATTTGTCGAATGGCCGTTTTCTGTGGATATACTTCCCTCCGTCATTTTGACGGAGGGAAGTTCTTTATATCCCAAATCAGTCCAAAAGGTAATTGGGAGAAATACTTGCCGCCCTTTTCTTTTGCAATGAAATGTGCTACAATATAAATAACATCGAAAGGGGATGAATATATGAAAAAAGTATGGATAATTTTAGCGGCGGTATTGCTTATCGTTGCCATTGTCGGCGGTATTATGTGGTTTAATTTTTCAAACTCGCCTGAGTATGCTCTTATGAATATCTTCAAGGATATGAATGAAAACGGCGCGGAGGGGCTCCGTCCTCATCTTACAGCCGAAGCACAGACAACTCTTGACAATATAAATGCCTTCGCCGACAATAAAATCGTGAATGCAATCGTCGGTCTGCTCGATATGAAGGACGATATAACAGTCCTCAAGGAAAAGCTTCAGCAGACAAAGTGGGACGTTGTCGACATCATGAAGGGCGAAAACAACGCCGTTGCAATTCTCTCATTTGAATATGATGAGGACCTGAGCGGCACAATGGAAATCTCCATGACAAAGGAAGAAAAAGTATGGAAAATCGACGATATTCAGCTTCCGAAGCTTAATTAAATAATAAAAGCAGTAAGTTTTGCGCTTACTGCTTTTTCTTTTATTTATCTTCATTTTCCCGTATGCGGTTCACAAGAGCTGTCAGCTCAAAACGGCTGTGAACATCAAGTTTTTTGTAGATATTCTTATTGTGATCCTTGACTGTATGCTCGGAAATAAAGAGCATTTTTGCAATATCATTGTTGGAATAACCGTAGCAGATAAGGTTGACAACGTCTATTTCGCGTCTGGAAAGGCGCATAAGCGGATTTTCAGGCTTGCCGTCAGCCTGGGCAGTTTCAGACACTTCAGAAACAAGCTGTTCAGCCTCGGAGAGAGAGTCAGCGCCGATATTTTCAGCGGAGGGGCAGTCGCTGTCTTCGATTCTCTTGCGGAAAGCAAACATAAGATGAGGCTCAAGCTGGAGATAAATCAGAATGAATGCCACCATTATGACGCTGTATGCCAGAAAGAGCATATTGGGCATATTTCTGAAAAACTCCACCATACTGCTCTGCACAAGCACAGCAACAAGGGCAAGACCGATTATCGAAGGAGATATCCATCGGGAAGGGTATACCTTCATAAGCATGAGCGAAACCAGCGGAATCAACTGACAAGGCATCATACCGCAGCCGATGAGGGCGCAGGCCACATATTTCAGCGCAGGCAGAAGGGTTGAGGTATACATAAGAAGAAAGCCGAAAGCGCCGAGAGCAATGCATATCGGAATTGAACGGAAAGGATGTATATCTTTCTTCTTATACAGCATATATACCAGCAGGCTGACGAGCGCATCGACCAGATATGTAACGAAAACGCCGTTTTTTATTTCGCCTGAAATCGAAGGGCCGGAAACAGCCATAAGAGCGCTGATAAACGAAAAAATAACTACGCCGGATATAAGTTTTCTGGGCGGTGTAAAGTTATCTGACTTGCGTACATACCGAGGGTAATTATCTGTGGCAGACGGCAATTTCATGCAGAAATAAAGAAGCATTCCGACAGCGATGACCGTCGCAAAGCGGAACAGCGGGAAGGAGATTGGAATAAAGTCATTCTGCACTATCGAGATAAGCACAAGCGCAACGCCGTATGCAAGAGTAAGGTGGAGAATGACACTTTCTTCCTTGAGAAAATTGACCATAATGAAGGTCTCAAAGCCTATCATAAAGCAGCAGAAGAAAACGTGGGAATATATCACGATGCGCATAACATTATCGGGCAGAGGCAGGAAAAACGCCAGAGCCGTAACGAGCGAAAGAACGCATAAAATCCTTTCAGATATTACCACCTTACGAGAAATGAACGACATACATATAATGGAAAGCACATAGCTGATGGCGATGAGGACAGTGATATTGTCCATTGAAACAGGCAGCGGAGTGCGGCCGTCAATGGTCAGCGACGGGCCCATGAAATATATAAAACCCATCTGCCAGAAAGTGAACATGGCAAAGCAAATGAGCCGGGAAAGAGGCATAGACTGCCTCTTTTTTTCATTTTCGCTGAGAATAAAATTATTCATGTGGATACTCTCCTAAAAACAAACTTATTGCGTAATTCTTTATGAAAAATCGGTAAAATCCCCCGAAAAAGTGGTGGGGGAGGCAAAAACCCCCCGAATTAGGGATATGAATTTTAATAAAAAAACGATAAAATACAGATAAACAAAGACTTCAGCCTCGGGTTAAGAAGATTGTCGAAAAAGTTTATTAACTAATTATAACACAGCGGCGAGGCTGTTTCAATAAAAAATAGTAAAAAAATTTACTTGAGAACGGAGGTGCTTTTTGATGAGACATTTCTATGAAAATGTTGACGTGGATTTTGAAAGCCTGCGCTTCTATGCCGGATGTCCGATTTGCGGCCGAAAAAATTACGGCGGAAGAATACCGCTTTCCTTCCGCGACGCAAGGAAACTTGACAGGTGCAGACACGGCAGAGCCGGCAGGCTGAGCCAGATGGTTTTCAACCGCATAAAAGCATCGTCGGTTCAGCTTCTTGCCGTTCATTTCAATCAATGCGAAAAATGCCACCGCTTTGTATGCGACGATTGCTTTGACGGCGGTGAGGGAATATGCGCAGAATGTAAGAATAAATAAAGGAGGACGATTATGAGTTTCTTGAAAAGAGCTATCAGCAGAGGTATCAGCGAAGGTATAGGTAAGGCTGTAAGCCAGGCGGTCACAAAGGCTGTCGAGCCTAAGGCGACCGAATATGCAAACAAAGCCGCCCAGCGCCTTGACAATGCGGCAAACAGCAACGAAGCAAAGGTTGCAAAGAGCGGTCTTGAAGGCGCATTTGCAAATCTCGAAAGAGCGGCGCAGAATTATGCCACAGAAATGAGCAAGAATGTAAAAATATGCCCTGAATGCGGTCGGCCTGCAGGGCTTGAAATGAAGTTCTGTCAGTCGTGCGGCGCAAAGCTGCCTGAAAAAACAATGGCGGAAGAAGCTGTCTGTCCTGAATGCGGCAAGCAGAATGCCATCGGCACAAAGTTCTGCCAGGACTGCGGCACAAAGCTTCCTGTGGCGATAGCAGAGGAAAATGCAAAAAAGGCAAAAGATGAGGCTGTAATGGCTCAGTGGAGCGAAAAATTAGCTCCGTTCCCTGTCTGGACACAGGGCGGCAGCGATTATAATATTGAAGATTACGGTGAATATATGACCTTCGGCGCAAGCTTTAACGGCAATGCGGCGGCAGCTCAGCAGGCTGTTATGCAGTATAAGCAGGTTCTTATCGAAAATGGTTTCAGACCTGCAGGTCAGTATCCGTCCGAAGGTCAGCTCTATAAAATGATCGGCGATAAATGCTGGAATGTCGACGTGGAGCATTGCTTTGACGGCGATTCCGATTATCCGACAATCTGCTTCGCCCAGCGCGAGCCGACAGGCGGTTTTGATTATGTAAAGCCTGAAAAGGAAGATAATCCTTTCGGAAACCTTATGGATATGTTCAAAAAGTCCTAAACGGAAATCTGCAATGCAGGGGGCGGATCCCCGTTGCACTGCAGAAATCGGCGAAACATATCAATGTTTCTTTTTGATACCAAGCACTTCGTCAGCCGAGACCCCATAAAATTTGCACAGAGTTATGAGATGGCGCACCGGTAGCTCGGTGGCGCCCCGCTCATAACGGGCGTACATCGTCTGAGAGGTGCCGAGTATATCCGCAACTGTCTTCTGCGTGAGGTCGCGATCCTCACGCAGAGCGCGGATGAACTGGACGTAATGCTCCATTTAACACCTCCTTATACATATATATTTATATGTAAAGCATACCAAAGTAAACATATTTACTATTGACTTTAGTAAATATTTTTACTAAAATAATGTTAAAAAGGTGAAAATTAAGAAGATTCTCCGCTCCGTTCAGACTTTATCTGTCTCCCTCTGACGAGGGAGAGAACCTTATTTAATCAAATCCTAAGGCATACCGCTTTCCCACTTTTTCTTGCCTCCCCTTGTTAAGGGGAGGTGGCATCCAAAGGATGACGGAGGGGTGTAGGGCGCAGCCCGTCTATTTAATAAAATCACAAGGCATACCGCCTTGAAATAAAAATACACAACAGAAAGAAGGTAAGACTATGAAAAAACGTACATTATCATTATTATTGGCCTTCGTTATGATGCTGTCCCTTTTGCCGATGGGCGTATTTGCGGCGAGTCCTTCCGCAACAGCACAGGGTGTCACAGTCACTATCGACAAAGCCAATTATAAACAGGGCGAAAAGATATATTATGGTTGGAGCGGTGTTGACGGCAGATATGAAGAAGTATCCGGTGTCCTATGGGGAACACTTGTGATGTGCGCTGCGGGTTCCGAACACGGTGATTACATCGACAACGCCTACACAGATTATGAGTCTGCCGAAATCAATTATGACAGTCCTCTCTATTTTACGGCGCCTACCACAGACGGCAATTATGAAATTCGCTTCTATTGGAGTGCTTATTGCTACGGAGAATACTATGTTCTTAGTGTTCCGTTTACAGTAGGCAATGTAAAGACAGGCAATATCTCTGTTGCGCAGACTGAACATACAGCAAATTCAGACATTATGGTGAACTACAGCGGTATCACAGAAGAGATGGAAAACGCATCTGCCTTTGTCGGCATTTTCAAGTCGAATGCAAAACACAATGTCCACGAAGCGGCAGATGATGACTATGTGCACGTAAAGGCAGGCGCAGGGCAGATTGCTGTGCATGCACCTAACATCAATGGTCAGTTTGAACTGCGACTTTACAACACACTTTATAATTTAACTGAGGACAATCTTGTTATGAGCGTTCCGGTTACACTCACTGGCGCGACTGCATCTGAATGGGCCATTGCAGAATTGGAAAAAGCTGAAGAATTAGGCCTTATCCCTGAATCCCTTGTGGGCGCAGACCTTACAAAGCCTATCACACGCGCTGAGTTTGCGGCTGTGTCTGTAAAGACATACGAAGCTATCGCAGGTGTAAAGGCAAAGGACCCTACAGTTGAAAATCCGTTTAAGGACACAACAGACAAGGAAGTTCTCAAGGCCTACGAAATCGGTATCACAACAGGTACAGGCGACGGCACAACCTTCTCGCCGAATGACCTTCTTAACCGCGAACAGGCTGCAACAATGCTGACTCGCGTATACAAAAAGACATCCATGGACGGCTGGACAATGGCAAAGGACGGCGAATTCGTCCTCGAATATACAAAGCCTGCCCCATTCTCGGACGATGCAAACATCTCCGGCTGGGCAAAGGACAGCGTATACTTCATGGCGGCGAACAAGATAATTCAGGGCAGCGAAGGCAAGTTCATGCCAAAGGCAACGACAGATGCGGAAATCGCTATCGGATATGCACAGGCAACACGCGAACAGGCTCTGCTTATCGCTGTGAGAATGGTTGAAAATCTGAAGTAGAGATTTATAACCCCTACAGAAATTGAGCGAATGGGGCGGAGATTCCTCGTCAAAGGGAGGCAGGAATAAGCTTCCGCAAATCGCATAAAAAATTCTTCGCCCCATTCAGAATAATACATTTTTCACACTGGCATAAAACCAAACACACCAACACATCAACACACCACAGAAAGGAGCTTAACTATGAAATCAGGTTCTGTATTCCGTAAAACAATGCCATTCTGTATGGCAAAACTCCTTCTGGGCGGCGCTCTTGTGCTGGTTTCCGGCATACTTCTTGCAATATTTATGGGTCTCGGATGGCTGTTCGGCGATCTGGGCATGGTTATTTGTATCGCTATATGGATAGGCATCACAGGCTTTGTCCGCAAGGTCGTTATGAATTACTTCGGCTATCTCATCAAGGTCGGTCACGTAGCCGTCATAGCCGAAACTGTTGTCACAGGCAATGTGCCTGACAATCAGGTCAAGTACGGCACACAGCAAGTCAAGGAGCGTTTTCTTACTGCCAATGTTTACTTTGCAGTAGATAAGCTGGTTTCGGGCGCTGTAAAGCAGATCCAGCGCGGCATCCAGAAGGTCAGCAATTTCCTGCAGGGCATTCCTGGCGTTGAACAGATAGCTTCGATAGCAAAATGGTTCGTCGAAATGTCTCTGGGCTATATCGACGAATGCTGCCTTGGCTACACCTTCTATAAAAAAGAACAGGGTGCCTTTGAAAGCGCCTGCGACGGCGTTGTTGTCTATGCCCAGAATATAAAGGCTCTCCTTAAAAATTCGGCAGTCACAATGCTCAAGGTCGTTCTTGTGATGATAGTGACAGTCCTTGCGGTTTTCGTACCGGTGGGCATTCTCTTCAAGATTCTCGGCTGGAATGCTTTTGTGGCATTTATCTTTGCCTGCCTTATCGCATGGGTGCTGAAATTCGCATTCCTCGACAGCTATATCCTCTGCCAGCTTATGACAGAATATATGGCTTTCGCCCCGAAAACACAGCTTGCTTTCGACCTTTATTCCAAGCTGAGCGGTATTTCCTCATCATTTAAGGAGCTTTGGGAAAAGGGCAAGGCAGAAAACCCGACAAGAACATACGCCTATTCTCAGCCGGCTTATGCAGGAGCTGCTCCTGTATCGGTTCAGACAGTTGAAAATACACAGCCTGCCCAGCAGGCTCCGAAGGGTTATTTCTGTCCGCAATGCGGCACGAAAAATCCGGAAGGCTCGGCTTTCTGCGCCGAGTGCGGCACTAAATTATAATAAAAACGGAGGATATAACTATGGCAGGATTATTTGACAGCCTGGTCAAGGGGCTTTCATCATTCGCACCGAAGGATGACCCGGAGGTTAAAATGTATAACGCTCAGAATGAGCTGAAAGAGATAAACGAAAAGGAAAATGTAATCTTTTCCGCCATCGGCCGTAAGGCTTATGAGGCGAATAAGGAGATTTACCCTGATGAGGCGCTGCAGCTCGACGCTTTAGCGGCAAATAAGGCTGAGGTTGAGGCGAAGATCGCCGAAATGGAGGCTGAAAAGGCGGCTCGTGAGCAGGCAGAAGCTGAAGCGAGAGCGGCGAGAGAAGCCGAGGAAGCAGGACGCACCTGCCCTGAATGTGGCGCGCTCAACGCCGAAGGCAGCAAATTCTGCCGTGAATGCGGCACAAAGCTTAACACAGAGCCGCAGAAGCATTTCTGCACAGGCTGTGGAGCAGAGCTTGAAAACGGCGCCCGCTTCTGTCCTCATTGCGGAGCAAAACAGGAATAAATATGACTTGATAAGGAGGGGTTAACAGCCCCTCCTGTAAGTGCATAAAGAGCAAAATGAAAGGAGAAACTTATGAAAACAAGCATAAGTAAAATGCTGTCCCGCGTGATAGCTTTGGCGCTTGTATTCTGTTTGTCTGCGCAGATGATGCCTTTGCAGATAATGGCAAATGATTACAGAAACAAACAGCTTGACAAGCAGATCGCCGATAAGCAAAGCGAGATAGAAAAATTGGAGACCGAGGTTGAAAATATGCTCGGTCACGAAATCGGTGCAAGTGCCCAAAGCACAGCCCAGTCTGCGCCCGTTATGATGGCGTCTGACACTGAAGATGTCGTCACACAGGAATATTATAGCGGCGAAACTTTGGTCGGTATATTTACCTTCGATAAAACTACAGGCACTATTAAAAGTTTTGCCTGGAAGGCACCATCGTCGAAAAAGTATGACGTTGTCATTCCAAATCAGATAGACGGTGTGGATGTTAAGGTTATCGGCGAAAGGGCATTTTATAGTAAACAGTGGATGCTTAACGTAACGATTCCGGATACTGTAACTGAGATACAGCGATTGGGATTTTACAATTGCGTGAATATGACAACTGTACTTCCTGAAACGCTTGAAGTGATAGGAAGTTATGTATTTTACAATTGCGATAAACTTGGAAGCATGACTATTCCGGCCAGCGTTAAAAGCATTGGAAGTAATGTGTTTGAGGACAGTGACCTTACAACCGTAACTATTAACTGTGCACTTACGGAAATCCCGGAAGGTATGTTCGAGAATTGTTATGATCTGACAAATGTAAACATTCCGTCAAGTGTTAAAAAAATAGGTGCAAGTGCATTTAAGAATTGCTGGCATCTCACTGATATTACTCTTCCTGAAGGACTTGAAACAATAGGGCAGGAAGCTTTTTCAAATTCTATTCCACGTGTGCTCAATATTACAGAATTGCCTGACTCTGTAACAAACATTGGATATAAGGCATTTTATAAAAGCGGAGCGCAGTTCAAAGAACTCGATCTTACAGGAGTTCCGACGGTAGCCGGTAGTGCATTCTATGAAGTAACAACTTTAGAAAGAGTTACTCTGCCGGCTGATATGTCCAATTATGGCACAAATATTTTCGGTAGTTGTACAGGGATAACAAGTGTTGTTTTTGCAGAGGGAACAACTGCCATTCCGGATAGTATGTTCGCAGGATGTACTTCGCTTGAAACAGTAGATTTGCCTGAAACAGTCACATCAATCGGCTTGAACGCCTTTGGTAATTGCACATCTCTGAAAAGCATTGATACATCCAATGTAACTTACTTTGGCAGTTCTGCATTCAAGGGCTGTTCTTCGCTGAGCAATATTACACTTAATGAAGATGTGACACTGGATGGAGGTGCGCTTGCGGGCACAGGTATTGTAAGCATAACACTTCCTGCAAGCATAACGGAAATATCTTCCAGTATGTTTGAAGGTTGTACAAAGCTTGTGTCTGTTATTACGAAGGTTAATATTACAAAAATCGGCGGAAATGCATTTAGTGGATGTACAAGCCTTACTACTCTTCCTAATATGACCGAGGTAACTGATATAGGCGGTCATGCATTCAGGGATTGCACAAGCCTTACACAGCTTGACTTATACGCAACAGAAGAAGATTTGAAGCTTGGGTCCAATATTGTACAAAACTGTACAAGCCTTGAAAAAATTATTCTTCACGGCGATTATACAGCTTATACAGAAGAAATTGGCAATTCATTCCTTACTCCGTTTAATCTTGCGCCGGAAACTGTGCAGTTTGTATTTGATGGCGAGCCTGTAAAAATCGGGGATGCTATTTTCTTCTTGGCGCCGTTTTTTGACGATGACGATTTTAAAAATCTTCCTGAAACTATAACAGAGTATGGTGCATTTGCTTTTTCAGGAACCAAATTGAGAGAAATTACAATCCCTAAAGATATTACAAAGGTGGGAAAGGGCTGTTTCCATACCTGCGAATCGCTGGTCAAGGTGACAGTTTGCAACCCTATGTCTGCGTGGCAGACACTTAAGACTCATAATGATACAACAGCTTATGGTAATCAGTCTGTTAATAAAAAAGGCTTCTTCTCGGGCACAGCTCTTGCTGACCTTGAAGTGGCCGATGATAAGACAGACATCACATTCCCAAGTGACTGGACAACCATTCCTCACGGCTTCTTCGCAGGCTCCGAAATCCGCGATACAGAGTTCCTAACAAAAATGACAAATCTTAAGTCGATAGAGCCGTTTGCGTTCTTCTATTGCCGCAAGCTTGAAAATCTTGTGATTCCTGAAAGTGTTACAACAATCAAAAGATGTGCATTCAGGGATTCGATGGAAAAGGTGCTGAATCTTACTATTCCTGCATCGGTAACTGATCTTACCAGGGATATATCGGGAGACAGAAGAACTCAGCAGTTCTACGAGGCTTTTAAAAGCGGTCTTAAAAATGTATATGTCTATAATCCGGAACTGAACTTCTATGCAAGTTCGTTCAGTACTGAGGATACACAGGTCTTCGGAAAGTATGGTTATTCCACAGAAAATCCGCTTATAATCCACGGCGTTGTGGACGAAGACGGCAACAGCACAGCAAAGGACCTTTGCGATGTGTCGGGCGGTATCTATGTATTCAGGCCAATCGGTACTGTCGGCTCTGTCAGCCTTATCGTCACAAAGGACGGACATCAGCTTGCCGATGGATTTGAAGTTGTATGGAAGAATGCCGACGGCATCGTTCAGCCATCCACAATGGGTGAGAACGGCACAGTTACTTTCAGGCCTCACGCAACAGATCTTGACTTTACATATCAGATTACATTGACAGACGATGAGCTTCTCGCAAATTACTACATTCCTGAGCTTAAAACTGTAACATCCACAGAAGCCGCTCAGAATATCACAGAAACTCTCGAAGCTATTCCATCTGCAACATTCACAGTCAATGCCCCTTCCGGCGCTCTCGTTAAGCTTACGCAGAATATCAACGGCGTTGTGACAGTCAGCGAATATGCTGTGGAAAATAATAGCGTGACAATAAACGCCAAGAAGGCTTACACAGAAATCGCAGTTTCTCTCGACGGTTACTACACAGAATATGCTGTAATCAGCGATCCTGAAGAAACAAATACTGTAGAAATCACAATGACTGTCCTTCCTGCAGTATCTGTCCCTCTCAATGCCACAAGCATTATTGACGGCGAAACAGAGCTTATCGATGTTACAGGATTTGACTTTACAGTAAAGAATGGCGAAACACCTGTAAATGTAAGACTCGAAGGCAATATGCTTTATCCTGACGAAGAAATTGCCGCAGATACAATTCTTACTATTGCATTTGAAAGCGAAGGCGACCTTATTGCGCCAGAACCTGTTTCCTTCACATTCTCTGATGAAGATGTAGATGTACAGTTCAAGAAACGCGGTCACATCGAAATGACGGTTTCCAACTGGACCAATGTCGACGCTGACGGCTTCCTGCTCTGGATTTTTGACCTTGAAAGCGGCGATCTTGTGGAAGCCTACGATATGTTTTACGGCATCTGCGAAACAGACCCGCTGGAAGCAGGTACATATAATATAGTGGCTATCGACAGGTCGGTAGGCATCGAAAGTGTGCCGAATGTCAGCGCGCTGAAAAAATTCGGTCTTGAAAATAATCACTATTATCAGAATGCAACAGCCGTTTCCGACGGCGTTGTAACAGACCTGGGCGCAATCGCCGTACCTGACTATGAAAAATTCGGCGGTGCCCTCTATGTCGATATGTTTGAGTATGCAAACTTTGAATCGACAGTAATCGAGCCGACTATCGGACAGAACTTCATTCTCACCCTCGATTACAAGCTGAATGACACTTACTCAAGCACAGCTGAAAAGGAAATCATCGTTCAGCTTCCGAATGGCACATACGTCAATGCCTGCTATACTCCTGAAGGCACAGGCTCATTCGGGTATGATGAAGAAGATTCCTTCCTCACAGTCACAACAACTGTAAACGAAGGTCAGATTTATCTTTCACTCACAGGCAGAGAGGCAAATTATTACAGCACTGCTGTTGCTTCTGCAAAAATCGGCGCATACACAGCAAAGCCTGTGTCTTTCGACCTTCCGATCAAGGATATCTATATCGAAGCCTATGACGTGACAAACGGCAACCTTTTTGACCGAGAGATTACAGTCTATACAGCGCCGTTTGCAAATGTAATGCTCTATGTCAACGGTAAGCCATATCAGAAGGCAAATTCAAACAACGAGCTTTATGAAGGCAAACCTGTTTCTTCAGGCGGTCTGGGCGTAGCGAAGTTCACAGTTTCCCTGCCGGGTCCTGCAACATCGGGCACAAGATGGAAGCTTACCGCAAAGGCTACAGTATATGATAAGGACAGCAACAACTATATCACATACGAATCGGCGGGCGAAAAGATAATCAACTATTATATTGACCCGTTCAGCGTCGTAATCTCGACTCAGTATCCATGGTGTGCGCAGGCGGATGCGGCCGGTGCAAGCGTAAACTACAGTAGTGTCCAGCGCGGCGTTCAGTCTTACTGGATGACACGCTGTCCATACTATGCCTGGAACGCAGGGGTTAACGACGGCATGGGCAAATATATCAAGGACGGCACTATCTATGTTAAGCTTTCCATGAGCGCAGATGGTCATGATGCAGTCTATCTGCCGATGAAGGCAACCAAAGAAAACGGCGATGTTTTCAATGCAATAACAGGCAGCCTTATAAAGCATAATTATATGGACTATTACTTTGATGTAACAGACGAGTTCTATACAGAGTTCCTCTCCCAGCCTGTTCCTGTTACAGATTATTCCGAAGCAGCTGCCGAAAAACAGGCATCTCAGGTTGCGCTGTTGGATGAGCTTGAAACTTTTGAAGAAACAGAATACGGCAACCTTTCCTTCGAGGACATCGAAGCAATGGCTGAAAATGACTATGACAGAGCGGCTCTCCTTGAGTTCAAGGCTCTTATGACTCAGGCGGCTTACGAAGCCTCCGATATAGTGGGTGTCGACGATATCAGAGATATGACCGATGACCAGCTTATCGAAGAAATGGGCATCACAAAGACCGATATCACAACAGCCGACCTGCAGGATTATGCCGATAATTCCGACTTCATAAAGGTTGAAAAAGACGGCGCTGTGACACATTACATTTACAGAGATGCGCAGAAAACCATCTCGGTTGACGTAAATAAACTTACAGTGACTACCTACGATTATACTGCCCGTCAGCAGACCTATGCTTTGAGAAAGTCTGCAAGAAGCAGTTCGACAGGTGAGGCGGCAATGGCGGCGGTTAACTCCGGCATGAAGCAGGTTGAAGAAAAGATTAAGGAAACACAAAATACCCTTTCCTCCGTTCAGTTTGCCATTGAAAACGTGACCGAGGCTGCAGACAAGTATGCCAAGGATTTAAAACTGAGCGACACTCTCAAAGAGGTCCTCAGCGGCAAGGCAAAGAAGGTGGCTGAGCTTGGCGGCAAGGCTCTTAACCATGCGCTGACAGCTTATAATTTCTGGGAATGGGGCAATTATACGGCGGAAATGTCCGAGATTAAACTCACAATGAGTTCTTTGCTTAATGAGTATACTCAGGTGAAATTGGCAGACAAGGACGATTATAAAGATAAGCAGAGCTGTCTCAATGCTATAGATTCATTGATAGCCGCTTATAAGGACCTTTTTGACGCATTGATGAACAAGATGCTGTCATTGAGCGCACAGCTTCTGTTTGCTTTTGTTTCCATTCTTGCGGCAATTCCATCCTTCGGTGTTTCTCTGCTTGTCAACCTCATTACAATGCTTATAGGCTTTGAGGTCGATGCTGTTTTCGATGAAAATATTGAAATGGCGCGCAGCTTCCTCAAGATGCGACAGAGAGAAAAATCATGGGCATGCCGTCCTGACGAAGATGAAAGTGAAGACGACGTACCTTGCCGTCCGTACTTTGACCCGTCAGGCTATGTCTATGAAGGCGTATTCTCCAACAGAGTGGAAGGCCTTGAAGTCACAACATATACGAAGGATGAAAGCGGACAGGTGGTAAAGTGGGATGCAGCTGAACTTGACCAGGAAAATCCGCTCATCACAAACGAAATCGGCTATTACCGCTGGGACGTTCCTGTGGGCGAATGGAAGGTTGTGGTTTCGGAAAATGATGACTATATTGACGCAGATACAACTGATATTTACAGTCAGGATTATATGCGTGAAGGCAGAAACGACATAACAGAAGACGGCTGGCATCAGGTGCTTCCTATCCAGACAGAAGTCCATATCCCTGTTGTTTCCAAGCACGCACCGACGGTTGAAAGCGCCCTTGCATATTCTGACAGTATTATCGTGCAGTTCTCCCAGTATATGAAGGAAGAAACTGTAGAAGATAAGATTTCCGTCACAATGGGCGGCGAAACATTTACAGGCGAAGCTCTCACAATTGAGTGGCCTGACCGGGAAATGTCCGACCATTACTATAACCGTACATTTGCAAGTATGCTTAAGATTTCACGCGCTGACGGCCAAACATGGACAGACAAAGTTACAGTTTCCATCGCAGGCGGCGAAAATTACGCGGGTACAGCATTTGCAGCTTGGAATGGCAGCCTCAGCGTTATCTCTGTAATCGATAAGATTGCATACGGCGGCGCAGTTGAAATCAACTTCGATGAATCGAAGGAAGTTACAATTAAGCTTGTCGATGCAAGCGGCAACGGCATTACAGGCATTCCAGTTGAAATCACAACAGGCGGCTATGCAGTGTTTGAAGAGGCAAAAGGCAACGAAACTGCTGAAAAAATCAGCATAAGCGCTGTTTCCGATGAAAACGGTCAGGTTACATTTACTGTTATGGGCAAATATCCGGGTGATGACACTATAGTTGTTACAATTCCGGGCAGAGAAGAAAGTCTTACAATTCCTGTGGTTATCGAATCGGACAATGATCCTGCAGTATGTGAGCCTGTTGTCATAATAGGTGGCACAGAATACCGTGGTCAGGGCAATACAGTAACAGTCGAAAGCGGCACTATTGCTTATGTGACGGGCAAAAATACCGAAAAGCTCTATTACGCAATCGGCGAAAATGCCTGCCCATGTCAGGACGACCAGATTGAAATTACAGGCAATCAGCTTACACTTACAGAAAGCGGATACTATAAGTTTGCCGCCTTTGCAGACGGCGTATACAGCTCCCGTGTTCATATCAATATCACGGTTACAAATGAGGGCGGCGCCGGCTCAGGCGAAGGTGAAAGCGGCGGCTCGGGCACGGGTACAGGCGGAACAGCTCCTGTAGCTCCTGTAACACCTCCGTCTGCCGAAAATAATTTCACAGATGTGGCTGAAAACGCTTACTATTACGACGCAGTTATGTGGACGCTTGAAAATGGCATCACAACAGGCGTAAGTGAAGACAAGTTTGCACCTGATATGGAATGTTCGCGAGCTCAGGCTGTAACTTTCCTCTGGCGAGCTGCAGGCGAACCAAAGCCGAAGGACAGCTCAATGCTGTTTAGCGATGTGGCAGAAAATGCCTACTATCGTGACGCTGTGCTGTGGGCTGTTGAAAACGGCATCACAAACGGCACAGGCGAAGACAGCTTCTCGCCTGATATGAAGTGTACACGCGAGCAGATAGTGACATTCCTGTGGCGTACTGCAAAGCATCTCGGCATGGATGTCAGCGTAGGCGAAGATACAAACATCCTCTCCTATGACGATGCCTTTGATATCGGCGAATGGGCAATCCCTGCTGTGCAGTGGGCTTGCGGCGCAGGTGTCATGAACGGCACAAGCGAAAGCGCGCTTTCTCCGCAGATGGTTTGCTCAAGAGCGCAGATTGTCACATTCCTTTACCGCACGTTTAAGTAAAACTGCAAAAAATGAGTAAAATTACCCCATTCCCCCAAAAAATCCTCCCGATTAGGGATATGATTTTTGAGGGGGGATGGGGTAAAATTGTATCATAAAACACATATACACAATGGATTGCTGTAAATAACAGCAGAAAGGAGAAACAACATGAAGAAATTATTTGCCCTTTTGCTCACTCTTGCTATGCTGTTTTTCCTTACCGCTTGCAGCAGCGGAGAAGAAAATACGCCTTCCGCAAACGGACAGCAGACCACAACAGCTTCCATGCCGCAAAATGCAGATGAAGCATTAGAAGATCTGGAGGAAATGATGGAGTTTCTCAAGCCGGAGGGCTGTGATGAAAACAAATTCAACGCTTACATCTATGACGTGTGGGATGAGGATTTCCTGCCCGATGTACTGCCAGGTCCTGTAGATGGAATCAAGGCAGACCAGACCAGCTTCAAGGGTTACAGCCATGATGTGTTGAACGGCGACTATTCTGTGGGCCCTCTGATTTATGACAGCTATGAGGACTACAGAACATACAGTGTACGTTTTTATGCTACTGAAGAACAGCTTGACGAATATATTGAAGCGCTGCGCTCCGAAGGATTTTCCGGAGGACAGCTCAGTGACAGAGACAGTGAATGGTGGGAGTTTAACTTCTCCAACAATGACGGCTGGTTTGTCTATATTTTCTTCAACACCAACGATAACGAGGACGGTCAGTTCGACGGTGCCGCAACATTATACGCTACCGACAGCCTTTTCCCATTGCCTGAAGCAATTACTGCCGAAGATATTCCGCTTCCGCAGAGAGGCGTGACAAGCTATGACTATACAGAGTATTTCACAGCCTATGATATGAATTATGAGGATATGGATTTTGACCTTTCGGGCAGCACATTCGATGAGCTGGGCGAATACTTCGCAGTATGGCTCAGCTATTTTGGCACAGAAATAAAGGATGCGCAGGAGTACGCTCACACATTGGCAGATGCAGGGTGGGAGCTGAAGTATGAAAGCGAAGACGAAGGCTGCTATAATGCCACACTGGAAAAAGATGAAATTTTCGCTGTGGTAAATTATTATGACTATGACGTGATGCTGGAGATAGGCTTCTCTGACACCATTGAAAATCTTCAGTATTGATTGAAATAAGATATCATAAAGGTGGGCGGCTTTAATGCCGCCTGCTGTCAATGAAAAGGAGGGGAAAATTATGAAAAATCTGAAAAGACTGACGATGTTACACTCAAACGATATGCACGGAGATTTTCTGGCAGAGGAGGGCGAAGGCAAGCTGGTCGGCGGCGTTTCGATGCTTTCGGGCTATATCCAGAAGGTGCGCAGTGAGGAGAAAAATGTATTGTATGTCATTTCGGGCGATATGCTCCGAGGCTCGGTGATAGACAGCGAATTCAAAGGTCTTTCGACTATAGAAATCATGAATATGCTCACTCCTGATGTAGCGACTCTGGGCAACCATGAGATAGACTATGGCATCGGGCATCTGCTGTTTCTGGAAAAATGCGCCAGATTTCCGATAGTTAATGCCAATATGTATCTGACGATAAATCAAATGCGTATGTTCAACGGCCATATAATTCTGGAGATCGACGGAATTAAGGTGCTGTTTATCGGCGTTCTGACAGAAGAAGTGATGTCAACTGCCCGCAAGGAAAGGCTTATCGGCTCATTTATCAATGTGCATGAAGCGGCGGCAGAGGTGGGCAGGATATGCAATGCTCACCGCACGGAGGATGTTGACATCACCGTCCTGCTGACCCACATAGGCTTTGAGGAGGATAAAAAACTGGCTGAATTGCTCGACCCGAGATGGGGAATAGACCTTATAATCGGCGGACACAGCCACACGCGGCTTGAAGAACCGTGCATAGTGGCAGGTATCCCGATAGTACAGGCGGTTATGGGCACCGACCAGATAGGCCGGTTTGACCTGCTTATCGATACAGATACAAATTCGATAGACAGCTATACATGGCAGCTTATTCCTATCGATGACAGCCATTGTCCGAGGGATATTGCCCTTGAAAAGCTGGTTGAGACATACAGCGCGGCAGCCGAGGAAAAATACAGCCGATATATAACGCGATTTGCGGGGGTATATACCCATCCTGCGCGCAACAGAGAAACCCAGCTTGGCCGTCTTATGGCAGACGTACTGCGTGATAATCTCGGGCTCGATATAATGCTGCTCGGCTCGGGCAGTATCAGAGTTCCTGAACTGGGACCGCTGGTGACGCTCAAGGAGCTGACAGAGATGTTCCCTTTCCGGGAGGAGATACTGCAGATAACTGTCACAGGAAGACAGTTAAAAAATATGTTCAATCATATCTTCCGTCCGGGTGCGCTGGAGGATGACCACGCTGAGCTTTATCAGTTTTCAAGAGACCTTAGGGTTGTGGTTTCCATGGCGGAACAGAAGGTGACAGAGCTTTCTTATAATGGCGAGCCTGTGGACGACAGCCGTATGTTCCGTGTGGGCTTGCAGACCTATCACTACAAAAGCATGGAGGAGTTTCTTGGCATAAGTGAAGCAGAGGCGGAAAAGAATGCGCCTGTCAAAACTCTTGCCACCAGCGCAATAGATGTGCTTGACGAAAACTTAAGCCGTATGGAGCTGGTGGTGTGCCCGAATGACGAGCGCTGGATAACGGTCGAAAATTAAATTTAACGGTATATAACATTGCAAGTGAAAAGGAGGTATAATATGCCAAAGTTTTGCACAGGCTGCGGAAAAGAAATCCCTGACGGCGTAAGCTTCTGCACAGAATGCGGAAAGCCTCAGAATACTCAGCAGCAGGCGGTTCAGCCGCCGAAAATACAGCATACCCAACCGCGGTATACACAGCCGGAGTACATACCTTCGCAACAGGCGCTAGACTCCCGTCCGCCGGCAGGAAGTCAGTATGAGCCGGTGTCGACAGGGCAGTTTATTGGCATGATGCTTCTTATGTGCATACCGGTAATCGGCATAATACTGACAGCGATATGGGCGCTCAGCGGCAAAAAAATAAATCAGCGCTCCTTTGCAAGAGCAGCGCTTGTTGTAATGGCGATAATGCTCGTCATAAGCATTCTGATCGGCATGGCTGTCGGCAAATTTGTAAAGAATATGGTGAATGAAATAAAAGAGGAGCTGAACGAGCATACCCAACAGCTTGACAGCGGAGCGAGCGACAGCAATTCCGATTCTCCGCTTGGCGCTCTCGGCGAGCTGACAGGCATTCTCGGAGCTCTCACAGGCGATGAAAATAACGGAATAGGTCAGCTTCTTGAAAATGTTGATGAAATAAATCAGGAAGCCGCCCGGAACAGCGACGGCTGGCCCAAATCTCTGCGTAAATATCCTGGCGGAAAAATGAACACCATTGAAAATTACCGCACCGAAATAACAGGCACAACAAAGGATGAAATGCTGTCCTATATTGAAGACCTGAAAAAAGACGGCTTTGAGTACACCGATTTTTATGATTTCGGTATGACTGAGGATGAAATGCTCGGCAATATGAACGGATGGTGGGCAACAGACGGAAAGCTTTATCTCAGTATTTCATACGCAGAAGGGATAGTAACTGTCGACCATACCTGCGAACTGCCCGATATAGAAAGCTATTTCAAATAAAGAAAGGGGAATTATAGTGAAACGCATAATCGCTTTATCACTCGCGCTCATAATGATCTTCAGCCTTACGGTATCAGCGCTTACCAACAAAAAAGATCCGCTTACATTAAAAACGGCTCCCGTTATCAATAACACACTTCCTGACGTAAAAACCAATGCTAGCTTTGCTGTAGACCTCACTGTCGAAGCAACAGGGTTGGACCTCCATTACGAATGGAATCTCGCATTGTATAACGGCGTGCGCAAGCCTGTATTTAAAGTGGTGGGCGAAGACTCCCCGAAAATCGAGTTTTCTCCTGAACTTATAAACGGCAAGGTGAGAGATATTTCATATCTCGACGGCGCAAAGCTTTACTGCCGCGTGTACAACGCTTACGGCGAAGCCAAGACAAATACCATCACTTTTGAAATCATTTCAGCGCCGACAATAAAATCGTGAATGCAATCGTCGGTCTGCTCGATATGAAGGATGATATAACAATCCTCAAGGAAAAGCTTCAGCAGACAAAGTGGGACGTTGTCGACATCATGAAGGGCGAAAACAACGCCGTTGCAATTCTTTCATTTGAATATGATGAGGACCTGAGCGGCACAATGGAAGTTTCCATGATAAAAGAAGAAAAAGAGTGGAAAATCGACATCCTTCAGCTGCCTGAATTCAACTAAAAGTAAAGAAAAAGTCCGGAAAACCTCCGGACTTTTATTTTATTCCTGCCCAATATATCGCTTTGCCTGTGTGGAGAAAAGCTGATAATATTTTCCGCCCTGCTCCATAAGCTGACGATGTGAGCCTTTTTCGATAAGACGGCCGTTTTCAAGCACGATTATCTGATTTGCAATAGTTGCGCTCGAAAGTCTGTGTGATACGAAAATTGTAGTCTTGCTTGAGCGGAGAGCGTCAAACTGATTGAAAATCTCCTGCTCGGCAATAGGGTCGAGAGAAGCTGTCGGCTCATCGAGAATGAGAATCTCAGAATCGGCGTAAAATGCTCGGGCAACAGCCAGCTTCTGCCACTGACCGATGGAAAGCTCGATGCCGTTTGTCTCGAAAATGCGCATAAGCGGTGTGTCATAGCCCTCAGGCAGTTTTTCGATATAATCTTTAGCCGAGCTCTGCTTTGCAGCATTGATAATCTCATTCATATCGGCATTTTTGTGAATATCGCCATAGCGGATATTTTCAGCAGCGCTGACAGCGTACTTGCCGAAATCCTGGAAAATAATGCCGAAAGTGGAATAAAGGTCTGAAAGCTCATAGTCGCGGATGTCCTTGCCGTCGAGAAGGATAATGCCATCGGTAGGGTCGTAAAGACGGGTGAGAAGCTTGATAAGAGTAGTCTTGCCTGCGCCGTTGAGACCGACAAGAGCCATTGTTTCGCCCGGATTTATCGTAAAGCTGACATCTGTCAGCACATTGCGGCTTGTACCCGGATAGCGGAAGCTGACATTTCTGAACTCAATTGTGTGGCCGATGCCTTTTTCAATCTTATGAGGCTGCGAAATTCGCGGAACAACGGTCTGCTTTTCATTCATAAAGGCAATAAGATTGTCGATGAAAAGGGTGCCCTCATAAATCGAGCCGGAAGTTGAGATAAGTGCGCTGATACAAGCAGCAACCGATGCGACAGCACCTGTGTAAAGGGTGTAATCGCCAATCATAATCTGACCTGTGAACACCCGCAGGGCGATAATGATATAGAAAAGCAGATTTGTAATTCCCGAAACCAGCCCGATAGCCATGTGCCATGCACTTTCGCTGAAAATCAGGCGGCGAAGACCTTTATAATAGATTGCGAAAACCTCTTTGAAACGCCTGATAAATGTATCGGCAAGGTCGTACATACGCACTTCCTTGATAAGGTCCTTGTCGACAAGAAGATTTGAATAGTAGTTCATCTGTCGGCGCTCCTTTGAGCGGCGGCGCATATAGTTAAAGTTTTTTCTGCGGTAGACAAAGTTGATAACGGCTGACGGAATTGACACAGCAACAATAACAAGAGTCATCCACGCAAGTCCCGGAGCGGCAAAAAGAATTACAAGATAGCTGACCAGCTCGATAATCGTGCTGACAATGCTGAAAGTCTCGGAAAGAATGGAAAGCGGACGGCTGCCAGCTTCTCTGCTTGCGTTTTCCATACGTTCATAAAATGCCGGGTTGTCAAAAGAGGCAATATCGAGCTCCTTCGATTTGTTCATAATCTGCATTTTGACACGCTCAACAACCTTTTCGCCTGCAATTCTGTTGAGAGCGCGGCTTATGTCATTGATAATCTGCAGTAAAATTCGGTATACAAAAAGGAAAACAAGCAATTGCAGAAGCTGTGAGCTCCAGAATGAACTTTCGGGCAGAGCGCCGACTTTAATTACCTGCTGTAATTCATTGAGCACACTTTTTGAAATAAGTGCG
>JAFSBG010000177.1 GCA_017441945.1 Clostridia bacterium | reverse complement strand
CGTAAAAACTGTTACGGTTTCGCCATCTTCCGGGATTTCGCCTTCGGAAATATGGCTTTTATCGAGGAATGCGCCGTTGAGGGCACGCTTCATTCCTGCTTCGTTGAGTGTGACCTTATTGAATGTTTCAAAAGCGCGCTCTGTCGGAATGAGAAAATCGAGAACTTTTCCGTTCTGGATATCGTCAATAGTGCAGGCGTTTTCCACCTTAAAATTGCCCGACTTAGTTCTTCTCAGCTCGGTCATTGTAGCGCCGCAGCCGAGCTTTGCACCGATATCGTGGCAAAGTGTTCTGATATAAGTGCCCTTGGAGCAGGCAATTTTAATCTCATATTCATTGCCGTTATGGCTGAGAAGCTCAATACCTGCGATGTTGATAAGACGGCTCTTACGTTCAACTTCGATGCCCTTTCGTGCAAGGTCATAAAGACGCTTGCCGCCTATCTGGATAGCAGAATACATCGGCGGAATCTGCTCGATGTCACCGACGAAGCTGTTCATAGCATCTATAAACTGCTCCTCTGTCACATTAACTTCGTTTTCTGTGAGCACATTGCCTGTGATGTCCTGAGTGTCTGTTGTCTTGCCCAAAACAAGCTTTGCAACATATTCCTTCTGCTCTGCCATAAGATAATCGCTGGCTCTTGTCGCCTTGCCTAAAAGGACAATGAGAACGCCTGTTGCGATAGGGTCAAGAGTGCCTGCGTGACCTATCTGGCGCATTTTAAGGATACCTCTCATCTTGCCGATAACATCGTGAGAAGTGAAATCCTTTGGTTTATCCACAACAAGAATACCGTTAAGCATTGATCTGTTCTCCCACAGCTTCGATGAGCTTCTTCAAATCTTCTTCTGCAGTTTCTTTTGCGATAGTTGCGCCTGCGGCTCTCTTGTGTCCGCCGCCGCCTACAACCTTGCAGGCGAGAGAGCCATCGACCTTTTCGCCCGAGCGAACAGAGATTTTAAGGTCGCCGTTTGGCTGTTCTGTCGCTGTGATACCGCATTCGATACCTTCGATTTTTCTGAGGATGGACGAGATATTGTCAAGATCGTCCTCTGTTGCGCCGTTATCGTCGATAGTAGCTCTCGAAAGCTTTGTGAAAGCCACCTTGTTATCGTAGAAATACTGGATATTATCGTAGATATTTGCTTCTACGGCAATTCTCGCCATAGACTTTGTTTCAAAGAACACCTTGTTGATTTCAGGCATATCAACGCCCACTTCAATAGCCTTTGCTGCTACGATATGGGAATGAGCTGTTGTGTTGGAATATCTGAAGCAGCCTGTGTCTGTGCTGACAGCGATATATACAGGAGTCATAATATCTTTTGTAGCTTCGATGCCCATAGCAAGCATGATTTTATAGATAATCTCACCTGTTGCCGCTGCATCTGCTTCAAGATATGTATGTCCTGCAAAGCCTGTATTCGTCGGGTGATGGTCAATGCCCAGCATTATATTTTCTGCATAGCACTGAGCATTTGCAGGCAGAAGCTTTACATCAGCAACGTCTACGCTGATTACAAAATCTGCCTTATAGCTTTCAGGCGCAAGTGTGCCTCTGAGGATTTCGTCAAAGCGCTTGCCCATCTCCTCGTTGCCGAGGAGATAAGCTGTCTTGCCTTTTTCTCTCAGGAGCTTACAGAGGGCAGATGCACTGCCCAATGTGTCACCGTCCGGTTTTTTATGTGTGAGGATGAGATAATTATTGTTGTTGTAAAGCAGCATCAAAACTTCATCCATTGAGAGCTGGTACATAATTTATCCCCCTCTTTATTTTACTGCCTCGTCAATGAGCTTGGAAATTCTTGCACCGTGGGCAATAGAGTCATCAAGCTTGAAAATGAGCTCAGGTGTGTGACGGAGAGCGAGTGTATGTGCAAGCTCGCGTCTCAGATAGCCGGAAGCCGACTTGAGGCCCTTCATAAGTTCCTTTGCATCGACCTGGCCGAGTGCGCTGATATATACTGTGCAGTAGCTCAGATCCTTTGTCACATCACAGTGAACAACGCTGAGGAATGCATCGCTGACTCTTGGGTCTTTTACTGTTCTGAGAAGCTCACCCATAGCCTTGAGAACTTCTTCATTGATACGGCCTGTTCTGTTATTTGCCATTTACTGCACCTCGATCTGTTCCTGGCCGAAGCATTCTACGATATCGCCTTCCTTGATATCGTTGTATCTTTCAAAGCTCATACCGCATTCATAGCCAGAGTTAACTTCCTTTGCGTCATCTTTGAATCGTCTGAGAGCAGCGAGTGTGCCTTCGTAGATAACGATGGAGTCACGAACGATACGTACTTCTGCGTTATTCTTGATCTTACCATCCGTTACATAACAGCCTGCAACTGTACCAACGCCGGAAACCTTATATGTCTGGCGGATTTCTGCATGACCGTAGATAACTTCCTTGAACTTAGGAGCGAGCATACCCTTCATGGCAGCTTCCATTTCTTCGATGCAGTCGTAGATGATTCTGTAAAGTCTGATATCAACTTCAGCCTGTGCTGCATTTTCTGCTGCACCTGCTTCAGGACGAACATTGAAGCCTACGATGATAGCGCTGGAAGCGGAAGCGAGCATAACGTCTGTATCGTTGATGCCGCCGACGCCGGAATGGATAACCTTTACGCGTACTTCTTCGTTGGAGAGCTTTTCAAGGGAAGCCTTGACTGCTTCTGCAGAGCCGTGAACGTCTGCCTTGACGATGATGTTGAGATCCTTGATAGCACCCTGTTCGATATGGGAAAAGAGATTGTCGAGTGTGACCTTCTGCATAGCCTTTGCGCGTTCTGCCTTTTCTTCTTCCTTACGCTTTTCAGCAAGTGTTCTTGCCATTCTTTCGTCTTCAACTGCGTAGAAGATATCGCCAGCTTCAGGAACTTCTGCAAGGCCGATGATTTCAACAGGAACGGATGGACCTGCCTTTTCAACCTTTTCGCCTCTGTCGTTTGTCATAGCACGAACACGGCCTACTGCTTTACCTGCGATGATAATGTCGGAGCTGTTGAGTGTACCGTTCTGGATGAGAACTGTTGCAACAGGACCGCGGCCTCTGTCGAGCTTTGCTTCGATAACTGTACCCTTGGCAAGTCTGTTTGGATTTGCCTTGAGTTCCTGCATATCTGCTGTGAGGAGCACCATTTCGAGGAGTTCATCGATGCCCATACCTGTCTTTGCAGAAATCTTACATACTGTTGTTGTGCCGCCCCATTCTTCTGGAACGAGATCATATTCTGTGAGCTGCTGCATGATTCTGTCTGGGTTAGCAGCTTCCTTATCCATCTTGTTGACAGCTACAACGATTGGAACGTTAGCTGCCTTAGCATGGTTGATAGCTTCGATTGTCTGTGGCATGATACCGTCGTCAGCAGCTACAACGAGGATAGCTACGTCTGTTACGGAAGCACCACGTGCACGCATGGATGTAAATGCTGCGTGACCTGGTGTATCGAGGAATGTGATATCTCTGCCGCCAGCCTTAACTCTGTAAGCACCGATGTGCTGTGTGATACCGCCAGCTTCGCCTGCTGTAACATTTGCAGATCTGATCTTGTCGAGGAGGGATGTCTTACCATGGTCAACGTGACCCATAACTACTACAACAGGGCTTCTTTCTACGAGATCTTCTTCTCTGTCTGCAGATTCGTCGAAGAGCTGTTCTTCGATTGTTACAACAACTTCCTTTGTTACCTTTGCGCCGAATTCTTCTGCTACGATAGCTGCTGTATCAAAGTCGATAACCTGAGATACAGATGCGAGAACTCCAAGCTTCATAAGCTGCTTTACAACTTCTGCTGCATTCTTCTTGAGGCGTGTTGCAAGCTCGCCTACGCTGATTTCATCAGGAATGAGAACCTTGAGCTGAACCTTCTTGAGAGCTTCCTGCTGGAGCTTCTTGAGGCGTTCCTGTTCTTCCTGACGCTTCTTGTTGCCTGCATAAGGATTCTGCTTCTGCTGGTTGTTCTTCTTGAACTTTTCCTTGCCGCCTGCATTTGCGTGACGCTTTGCACTGTCCGGAACAAGGTCATCTCTTTCTTCGTATTTTGCGATATTTACGTTTGTACCTCTTGTGTCAACATAGTGGACCTGAGGTGTCTTCTTGAGAACCAGTTCATCATTGTTCTTTGGAGCTTCCTGCTGCTGAGCCTTTGGCTTTTCGTTGTGGTGAGCAGGCTTGTTGTCACGATTCTGGTTATTTCTGTTGTCATTGCGATTATCGTTACGATTATTGTTTCTGTTATCGCGATTCTGGTTGTTTCTTTCACCGCGGTTTTCGTTTCTGTTTCTGTTGTCACGGTTTTCATTTCTTTCGCCGCGGTTTTCGTTATTTCTTGTCTGTGGCTTTTCCTCAGACTTCTTTGGAGTTTTTGTCATTTTGCCAGCCTCTTCCTGTTTCTTTTCCGAAACGGTTTTTTCACTCTGTTCTTCCTGCATCATCTTAGCCTTGGATGCGTTGTTTCTTTCTTCCGCAGCCTTAGCCTGAATCTTTCTCATTTCATCGATGCTTGCTACCTGATTAGCCTGAGTCAGAGCTTCGAGAACTATATTTATTTCTTCTTCATTAAGTGTATGAGAGGCGTTTTTAGGATTTTTGCCGTGCTTTGTAAGAGTATCCATGATAACCTTATTATTTACGGAGAAATCCTTTGCCAACTCGGAAAGTTTATACTTCACCATGTCTATCTCCTTTTCGCCGATGCTGTTTTACCTGTGCCGTGTTTCTTTTCATAGCGCTTCTTCTCTCTTGCCTTCTTGCCTTTGAGAAGCTCTGCAATTTCGCCCTTGCCCATTTTTTCAGCCAGAGAAAGAGCGAAACCTGTATCTGTTATTGTAACCACGCCGCACTGTTTAAAACCGACTGCCGGACCAAGAACGTCCATTGAGCAGTCTGCCTTTATAATCGGGATTTCCTTGCGGACACAAGTGTTTTTAACAGCGTTTTCTGTATTGCCCGAAATATCGTCTGCAAGTATTACCAGTTTGGCTTTGCCTATGCTTGCCATTTCGTAAACCTTATCTGCGCCAAGCTCAAGGGAGCCGGCTCTTCTTGCAAGACCGATAAAAGAAAGTACGTTATCCTGCATCATTACCTCCAATCTCTCTTTCGATAGCTTCGATAGCCTCCGAAGGTATCTGACACTCCAGCGCTCTCTGCAGAGCGTTGGACTTAACTGCTTTTCTGAAACAATCAATATTGAGGCAGACATATGCTCCTCTGCCGCTAACCTTGCCTGTCTTATCGAAAACTATATTGCCGTCAGGTGTCTTGACAACTCTGCCGAGGGACTTTTTATCAAAATGTCCACGGCAAGCCACGCACTGTCTCTGCGGAATCTTCTTCTGCATACGCTCCTCCTGTTCTGATTACTGAGCCTGGGACTGTGGCTTGATGTCGATCTTGAGACCTGTGAGCTTTGCAGCAAGACGTGCGTTCTGGCCTTCCTTACCGATAGCGAGGGAAAGCTGTGTATCAGGAACGATAACTGTGCAGCTCTTGCCGTCTTCGTGCATTGTTACGGAGATAACTTCCGATGGAGAAAGAGCTTCTGCAACGAACTTTGCAGGATCTTCGCTGTAACGGATGATATCGATCTTTTCGCCTCTGAGCTCGTTTACGATATTGCCTACACGGCTGCCGCGTGGACCTACGCATGCGCCTACAGGATCAACGTTTTCATCTGTTGCAAATACTGCGATCTTGCTTCTGGAGCCTGCTTCTCTTGCTACGCCGTTGATAACAACTGTGCCATCATAAATTTCAGGAACTTCAAGCTCAAAGAGACGCTTGACAAGACCCGGATGTGTTCTGGAGATAACAATCTGTGGGCCCTTTGCGCCGTTTCTTACTTCAGCAACGTAAACCTTGATAACGTCGCCTTCCTTGATGACTTCGCCTCTTACCTGTTCGGAAGCCTGCATCATAACTTCTGTCTTATCCTTGCCGCCGCCGATTTCAAGAACCATATTGCCGTATCTTGCGTCGATCTTGATAACTGTTGCAGAGAGGATTTCGTGTTCCTTGGAGCTGAATGCAGCGAGGACCATTCCTCTTTCTGCTTCTCTGATACCCTGAATAATAACCTGCTTTGCTGTCTGTGTTGCAATTCTGGAGAAGTCCTTTGTATCAACTTCGATCTTGATTGCATCGCCGAGCTGTGGGTTTGGTGTGTAATTCATAGCATCTTCCACTGTGATTTCTGTGGAATAGTTTTCTGGTTCGTCGTCAACGACAACCTTTGTTACAAAAACTGAAATAACGCCTGTTTCAGGATCGATAGATGCTTCAACATTGTCTGTTGGTGCATTATAAGGGTCCTTCTTGAAGAGTGCCTTATATGCTGCTATCATACCCTGGGAAATTCTATCGAGCATATAGCTCTTCATAATTCCCTTTTCAGCCTCGAGCTCCTCAAGAGCTCTGATGATTTCTACGCTCATATCTAACTCCTTAATATTTTTTATATACTTAGTGAATAATTAAAACTCAAAGTGAAGTCTGATGCCAGCGACATCTTTCTTATTATACTGTGTACCTGCGATTGTGACTGTTTCGTCATCGTAAGCTTCGAGAGCGCCACATACAGATTTATTGCCGTTTATTGCCTTATAGAATGTAGCGTCTACATCCTTACCCATTGCCCATACAAAATGCTCTTTCTTTGTGATATGTCTTTCAAGACCTGCCGAAGAAACTGTAAGCATATATTCAGGGAGGGAATCAAATTCCTTTGCATCAAGAAGGGGATCGATATAGCGGCTGACCTTTTCACAGTCATCTGTGTATACGCCGCCCTCTTTATCGATATAAACTGTGAGCACGTGTCTTGCGCCTTCTTTTTCAAATGTTACATCCCAGAGGGAGCAGCCTGTTTCGCTGAGAGGGGCTTCACACATTTTTGCGACTTTTTCCAAAAGTTCCTTTGTTGTCATACCTGTCTCCTTATCTCTAATATACAAGAAAGAGTGGGTTAACCCACTCTTTCGTCAATGCTTATCATACTGTAGCAGATTATACCACAAAGTTTTGATAATTGCAAGAGGTTTTGCAATTATTTTTTATCAACTTCTGCCATGTGGAGAAGAAGATCAACTGTCTTTGCGGAATAGCCGTATTCGTTGTCATACCATGCAACGAGTTTTACGAAGTTATCTGTGAGAGCGATACCAGCCTTTTCGTCAAATACGCTGATGCAGCTTTCGCCTACGAAGTCGGAAGAAACAACGTCTTCGTTTGTATAGCCGAGGATGCCCTTGAGTTCGTTTTCAGAAGCCTTCTTGATAACTGCGCAGATTTCTTCGTATGTAGCGCTCTTTTCAAGATTTACTGTAAGGTCGACAACAGAAACGTCGAGTGTTGGAACACGGAAAGCCATACCTGTGAGCTTGCCCTTGAGTTCTGGGATAACCTTGCCAACTGCCTTTGCAGCGCCTGTTGTGGATGGAATGATGTTGCCTGCTGCTGCACGGCCGCCTCTCCAGTCCTTAGCAGATGTGCCGTCAACTGTCTTCTGTGTATTTGTTGTAGCGTGAACAGTTGTCATGAGGCCTTCCTTGATGCCGAAGTTATCGTTGATAACCTTAGCCAAAGGAGCGAGACAGTTTGTTGTGCAGGATGCGTTGGAAACAACAGTCATATCCTTTGTGTACTTGTCGAGGTTAACACCGCAAACAAACATTGGAGCGTCGGAAGAAGGAGCTGTGATAACAACCTTCTTAGCACCAGCTGTGATGTGTGCGCTTGCCTTTTCGATTGTCTTGAAAGCACCGGAGCTTTCTACAACGTATTCTACGCCTACTTCACCCCATGGAATGTCCTTAGGATCATTTTCTGTGAAGATAACGATCTTCTTGCCGTCGATGATGAGATGCTTTTCATCACATGTAACTTCACCCTTGAATCTGCCGTGAACTGTGTCATACTTGAACATGTATGCAAGATATTCAGGTGTCTTTCTTGGAGCATTGATAGCTACGAAATCACATTCAGGATTGTTGATTGCGGAACGAAGCACCAATCTGCCGATTCTGCCAAAACCATTGATACCAATTTTAACGCCCATGTCTTCCTCCAAAAATTGCATTTTATATTTGTAATGGGTTTTTACATACTATATATATTATACACTATTTATAAATAAAAACAAGGGGTATTTGATAAAAAGTACAATTTTTAAAATAGTTTGTCACAAATTGTCGGATTTTGTTGATTTTTTCCCGATTATGGTTTATAATCTATATTGATAGGATATCCTCTGATTTTAATTTTGAAGGTGATATTATGACAGAAAACCTCTCTTTCAGCCCTCCAATTGAATATATGCTGGCTGCGACATTTTCCGGCAGAGTTGTTTTCACCAGCGAATCCCTTATTTCGTACACTGGTTTTGATCTTGCAGGACGCAACCTCAATGAGATTTTCACTGATGACGTTGCCGCTCAGCTTCTCTACTCGTGCCGCAGCAGGGGTTCTTTTCAGGACACTGTTTCGTTTTTCGGTTCACGTGTGACAGTCAACGCCTGCACTGAAAGTGATGAGATTATAATTTTCGTCAGAACTTCCTATGCAGACAGAAAATTTTCACCTGACACCGCCCCTGTTAATAAGGTTTCCCGTGAGCTTGATTCCTCCGTTGCTGTTCTCTCCATGATGCTCGATAATATTTCGGCAGGCGATGTAAATGAAGAAACTATTTCTTTGATGAACAAGCAGCTCATGAAGCTCAACAGGCTTTCCAAGAACATCGCTGTATATACTCATCACCTTGCTCGTGAGCATTATGTCAACTTCAGAAAAATATCCTTGAATTCATTTATGACATCTCTCATCGACAGCATCCGTGTAGTTGTATCAGGTATGCCTGTCGAACTGGTTCTCGTTCTTCCTGAAGAAGAGATTTTTGCGATGATCGACGAAGAAAAAATCAAGCGCGCACTCCTCAACGTGATTACAAACTCCATTGCATCACGAAAAGAAAGCATTACCATTACTGTTACACTCTACCCTGTTGTTTCTGATCTCATAAATATTGCTGTGCGTGATAACGGACGAGGATTTTCTCCGACTGTTATATCAGAAAGCTTTGATGCCACAACGCTCGCCGCCACATACAACAGTTTCGGATTTGCCGTCAGCCATATTTTCCTTGAACTGCACGGCGGTCATTTTTCAGTCATTTCTGAAGAGAATAAAGGTACAGTTGTAAGCATCAGCTTTCCCCGTAATATGGACAAGATGCCTCCCAGCTTTTCCTCGATGATACCGCCTTATTCAGGCAATATGGATG
>JAFSBG010000176.1 GCA_017441945.1 Clostridia bacterium | reverse complement strand
TTTTATAATTGTAATTGCCACTGCCGACCTGATGAACGCCCTTGAGAAGCGCAGAAACTTTGCTTGAAAACATTTTAAGAAACAATGCCACAAGGGCACCGCCGCAAACTGCAATGGCTATGGAAACACTGGCAAAGCTGTTTCTGATATCTACAAGCAATTTTGAGTCATCTTCATCTACCTGTGATATGTAAATTATCCCATTTACATGTGTCTGATGCATTATGGGCATAGTCACCGACGATTTAAACGAGGATTCATCATATACACAATTAAATGCATCAAATCCAAGCAATGCAGATTTGAAGCTTTCTTCGAACTTGTCATCAACTATTTCAGATGGGTCCCTCGTAGAATAGATTATTTCGCGCGCAGGATTCATAACTATGATGTTTTCTTTTTCCTTGTCTATAATCTTCTGAACAGCTTCACGTACACCATCTTTATTTTCGTAGTTGACACTTTGAAGAACAGCCGATACAGCAAGACCTCTTTCAAGCATCTCACCCTTTTTTGCCTCTACCAGCAGATTGCTCAATGCGGTTGAAGGATAAACATTAAGAATAAGTATTGCAAAAATTACCACCGCGAAAAAGGCTACCGCGATCTGAAATCTGATACTTTTGAAAAAGCGAACCTTTTTATCCCTTAAAATAATAACCTACTCCCCACTTAGTGAGAATGATCTTTGGATTAGCGTCATCCTCTTCAATTTTTTCTCTGATTTTTCTGATATGAACGTCAACTGTTCTGTTATCGCCCGGATAATCCTTACCCCAGCCAAGCTCAAGAAGCTTATCTCTGCTGAAAACCTGAGCAGGATTTTTGATAAAAATTGAAAGAAGATCAAATTCCTTTGCTGTAAGGTCAACTTCTCTGCCGTTGGCTACAACAGATCTGTTTTTAAAATTGATCTTAAGTGTTTCAGATTCAAAAACCTCCGCCTGTTCAGCCTTTTTCTGAGCCTGAGATGTTGTCATTACACGCTTTAGAATAACTCTGATTCGCGCTTTGAGTTCAAGGATATCATAAGGCTTTGTAACATAGTCGTCAGCACCATATTCAAAACCGATAAGCTTATCAATGCCTTCAGTTTTAGCTGTTACCATAATTACAGGAACGTTGGACTTTTCCCTGATTGCACGGCACACTTCAAGACCTGAAATTTCAGGAAGCATAAGATCGAGAAGAACAAGATCATACTTATTTTTTTCGAACAGAACAAGGGCTTCTCTGCCATCATAAGCGCCGTCCACTTCGTATCCGTCATTTTCAAGATTGAACTTGAGACCTTTTACCAATAATTTTTCGTCATCTACTACTAAAATTCTCATTTATACACCTCTCAAAATATAAAATTGAGTTGAAATAATCAATAAAATTTGTTATACTAATAAAAAGAGCAAATTAATTCAGATATCAAAGGAGGGTCAATATGAAATTAATGCGCAATCTTTTATCTTTAATTTTGCTGGTTTCTGTTTTCAGCTGTACTGCTCTTGCAATCGAAGAATTACCAATGATTGAGGCATCTGCCTACATAGCAGTCGAAACAGAATCAAACACTGTACTTTTTGAGCATAATGCAGACGAACAACTTTATCCTGCAAGTGTAACAAAACTTCTCACTGCTCTTGTAGCCGTCGATCATCTCAATCTTGACGATGTCATCGTTGTCGCTCCGGAAGATGTCGAAGGTCTTTACGAACAAGGAAGCAGCGTATTTCTCAGAAACGGCGAAGAAGTAACATTTGAAAATATGCTCAAGTACCTTCTCGTTGCTTCAGGTAATGATGCTGCAAATGCAATAGCAAGAACTGTTGCCGGCTCAACAGAGGCTTTTGCCGACCTCATGAATCAGAAAGCTCTTGAGTTAGGCTGCACAGGAACCCAGTTTACAAACCCAACAGGTCTTCCTGATGATAATCATAAGACTACTGCACGTGATATTTATCTCATTGCAATGGAAGTTCTTGAAAACCCTCTTCTTGTTGAAATATGTGGTACTGCAAAACTTGTATTCCCTGCTACAAATCTTCACGACGAAACAACTTTCTATTCGACAAACTATCTCATCTCCACTTCAAAGGATGACAGATATTTCTACGAAGGTGCCAATGGTATGAAAACAGGCTGGACAGGCGCTGCAGGTATGTGTCTTGTTGCAACCGCGGAAAGAAACGACCTTCATATTCTGACAGTTGTTCTTGGCGCCCCGAAGCGCGATGACGGCTCACAGGGCAGTTTTACAGAAACAACAAAGCTTCTTGATTACTGCTTCAATAACTATAAGAAAGACATTTTTATTCCTGCAACTGAACCAATCTGTGATGTAACAATCAACCTTGCAAAAAAGGATGAAGCTAACCTTACATTGACTCTTGCTGAAGACTATTACGATATTCTCGCAAAGGATACAACACGAGAAGAGCTTTCAATCGTACCGCTTACCGATGCAGAAATAACCGCTCCTGTAAAAAAGGGCGATGTACTCGGTACAGCAAGCATCACTTATGACGGCGAGATTCGTGCCACTATCGATCTTATCGCTGCAAACGACGTCGAGCGCTCACAGACAGCATATATCTTCAGCCAGATAAAAGCATTTTTCAGCAGCCTGGCTTTTAAAATCATCATCGGTGTTCTTGTAGCTCTCATTGTACTTCTTATTGTTATAAGAACTATCAACGTAAGACGTAAAAGACGTCGTCGCGGAGGAAGATACAGAAGATAAAGATAATATTTAGGGACACATTAAAGTGTCCCTATTTTTATGCATAGTTTATTTTTCGAGATCTGTAATCATATCGACGCGCACCTGATGTCTGCCGCCTTCGAATTCTGTTGTAAGGAAGATATCAACGAGCATAGCAGCAAGGCCTGGGCCAATAACTCTTTCGCCAAGGCAGAGAATATTTGTATCATTGTGGAGTCTTGTGTACTTTGTAGAGAATGCATCAGATACAACTGCTGCACGAACACCCTTAACTTTGTTTGCAGCAATAGACATACCAATACCAGTACCGCAGCAAAGAATACCCTTATCAACTTCGCCTGCTACTACCTTATCAGCTACCTTCTTTGCAATTTCAGGATAATTGCAGGATTTCGGTTCATATGTGCCGCAATCCTCTACTTCATAGCCATTTTCCTTGAGATGAGCGATGAGCTTACCCTTAAGTTCAAATCCGCCGTGGTCACTACCGATTGCAATTTTCATATTGTTTCTCCTTTTATTTATTGTTTTCTTGTAATTTCATTCTTTCTGCCTGGGACAATTTAAGATATACAGGATTTACTGCATGCACATCAGTTTCCTTTGTTTTGTTGATATAGTGATAATATGCAAGCATTGCTGCCGCTTTAGCTCTCGCCTCACCTTCCACAACAATCACTTCAGGATATTTAACCTTTATCTCATCGATATTATCACTGAAGCCTTCTTCAATCGTTTCAGTTCTTTCTCTGCTTATGTTATAAACACCGAAGAAGTATTCCTTTTCACGCGATTTGATAAGCGCACAAACCTGTCCGTCATTTTCACTTTCATACGCGACACATTCAAGCGACGAAACTCCGACAAGAGGCTTGTCCAGCATCATGGCAAATCCCTTTGCCGCCGCAATACCAATTCTGAGGCCTGTAAAAGAACCAGGACCGACAACTGTCGCAAAACAATCAATATCATCAAGTCTGAGTTCATTTCTTTCAAGAAGCTCTACGCATACAGGCAAAACCGCCTGACTATGACTGAGGTTTGTATTCTTTTCTATTGTATCTATAAACTTACCATCCTCAACAAGTGCGACCGACGCAACCTTGCCAGATGTATCAATAGCCATTATTTTCATAAAATAAGTCTACGGCTTAACCGTAATTCTCCTATCTGTATCAGAAATTTTTTCAATTGTTATTGTCAGAGTATCATCCGGAAGAGCATCTTCAATATTTTCACTCCATTCAACGACACACAATGCACCACTGTCGAGATAATCTTCCCAGCCAATTTCATAGAGGCTGTCCGAATCAAGAATTCGATACATATCAAAATGTGCAACTTTTCTCGGTCCTCTATACTCATTTACGATAGTGTATGTAGGACTGGATACCATGTCTGTACATCCCGCCGCACGAACAAAACCTCTTGTAATAGCAGTTTTTCCTGCGCCAAGGTCTCCATAAAGTGCAAACACTTTTCTCTCTTTATATGTATTATATATTTCTT
>JAFSBG010000175.1 GCA_017441945.1 Clostridia bacterium | reverse complement strand
CCTACTGCTTAGAAGGCAGTTGCTCTATCCTGCTGAGCTACAGGCGCATATATTGGAGCGGGTAGCGGGAATCGAACCCGCGCGGCCAGCTTGGAAGGCTGGAATTCTACCATTGAACTACACCCGCATTTTCCTGTTCGATGTGCTACCTCACATCAGCTCGTTTATTATAACAAGGATTTATCAAAATGTCAATACTTTTTTTCAAAAAAATAAAAAATATTTTTTTGATTTTTCGGGCGGGTGTTACCCCGCCCGTTTACATATTACTTTACAACAATCGAATCGTTTTCAACAGACAAATGAACACTTGTCACAGGGGACATATAGTTTGAAACTATCATAAATGCCACCTTATCCTCGATATCCTTCTGGATTGTTCTGCGGAGGTTTCTTGCGCCGTATCTGATGGAATATGACTTCTTCACAAGATAATCGAGAACATCGTTTTCATAAGTGAATTCAACGCCATTGTCCTTAAGGGAAGCTGTAAGCTCATTAAGCATAATCTTTGCGATTTCCTTGAAGTTTTCTTCCGAAAGCTGATTGAATGCGATAACTTCGTCGATTCTGTTGATAAATTCAGGACGCATGATTTCGCTTAAAGCCTTGAGAGCCTTGTCGCGACCCTGCTGTGAAGCAGTCTTGCCGAAGCCCATCGAGCCTTCGCTTCTGTCCGAGCCTGCATTGGAAGTCATAATGATAATCGAGCTCTGGAAGGAAACCTTTCTGCCCTGAGAGTCTGTTGCAACACCGTCATCGAGAATCTGCAGCAGCACGTTGAGCACATCTGGATGCGCCTTTTCGATTTCATCGAAAAGAACGACAGAGTAAGGATTTCTTCTGATTTTTTCAGTAAGCTGACCTGCTTCGTCATATCCCACATAACCCGGAGGAGCGCCGATAAGCTTGGAAGCCGAATGCTTTTCCATATATTCAGACATATCGAGTCTGATAAGCGCATCAGGAGTGTCGAAAAGCTGGTCTGTAAGCTGCTTTACAAGCTCTGTCTTGCCGACGCCTGTAGGGCCGACAAAGATGAAGGATACAGGCTTCTTCTTAGGGGAGATGCCTGCTCTTGAGCGCATGATTGACTTTGCAACAGCCTCGACAGCCTCATCCTGACCGATGAGCTTTTCTTTGAGACGAGCTTCAAGATTGATTATTTTTTCAAAATCCTGCTCCTTGATTTTCTTTGCAGGGATTTTTGTCCACATTTCAATAACGCGGCTCAGGTCGTCAACTGTGACAACAGGGGTTTCTGTGCCCTCGAGAGCATCAAGCTCAGCCTGAGTCTGGAGAGTTTCGCTCTTGAGGCGAGCCATAAGCTCATAAACCTCATTTGAGCCTTCCTGACCGACGATAAGCTCCTGCTCAGCCTCAAGCTCCTTGAGCTTGTCGCGAAGCTGTGCCCGTCTGTTTATAGTTGCATTTTTAAGATTGATGTCCGAGCAGGCTTCATCGATAAGGTCGATAGCCTTGTCAGGCAGGAATCTGTCTGTGATATAACGTTCGGAGAGGAAAACTGCCTGATTACATACAGCATCAGGGATAATAACACCGTGGTATTCTTCATAGTATTTCTTGATGCCGCGGAGCATAGCAGACGCCTGCTCGATAGACGGCTCATTGACAGAAACAGGCTGGAAACGGCGTTCGAGAGCCGAATCCTTTTCAATGTACTTTCTGTATTCCTTGAAAGTTGTAGCGCCGATAACCTGGATTTCACCGCGGGAAAGGGCAGGCTTGAGAATATTTGCGGCATTCATCGAGCCTTCAGCTTCGCCTGCGCCCACAAGATTGTGGACTTCGTCGATTACGAGAATAATGTTGCCGAGAGCCTTTACTTCCTCGATAAGAGCCTTCATTCTGCCTTCAAACTGACCTCTGAACTGTGTACCTGCAACCATTGCAGTCATGTCAAGCAGCCATACTTCCTTGTTTCTTAGCTTGTAAGGCACATTGCCGTCGACGATTTTCTGGGCTAAGCCTTCAGCGATAGCTGTCTTACCGACACCCGGCTCACCGATAAGGCAAGGGTTGTTCTTCTGTCGTCTGTTGAGAATCTGTATAACACGCTCTGTTTCAGCATCTCTGCCGATAACACGGTCAATTTTACCGTTTCTCGCTCTTGCACAAAGGTCGAGAGCATAGGAATTGAGCGCCTTTTTCTTCTTGTTTTTCTTCTTTTCGTCCTTTTTATCTTCGCCTGATTCTTCGGAATCGTCCTTTTTAGGCATAATTCCGTTCATAAAAGGCATAGCAGGAGTCTGGGACATGGCTTCATCGTCCATATCGTCATCGTCAGAGTCCTGATTGTTTCCAAACATACCTTCAAGGAAGCCCATGGCTTCCGGAGGCATATTTGCTGCGATATCTTCGAGGTTTTCAAGGTCAGCCTCTGTGATACCCATTTTCTTCATCATATCATTGATAGGGCTGATGCCAAGCTCTTTAGCGCACTTGAGGCACAGACCTTCATTGGTTGTTACACCGTTTTCAAGCTTTGTGATGAACACAACAGCAAGATTTTTTTTGCATCGGGAGCAAAGCGGCATTTCCAAAATTAGTTACCTCCCTTGGTAGATTCTTTTGCCTTGTCAGCTTCGTCGATCAGACGCTTGCCGCGCACACGGTATGTGTAATAAGCCACCAGTGAGAAGATGATGGCAGCACAAAGTGTGACGAAAGCTGCTGTATTGCCCTTGCCGGGCAGCAGCATAGCGATGGTTATAGAAACATAATAGAGGAATGTGGCGCCCTTGCCCCAGAAGTTTGCAGGCGGAACATCGGAAATTCTTCCGGCGAGGCGGAAAGCCTGAATGCCCTGCCAGCCTTCCTTGACAAAATATGCCACAGGGAAAAACGGATGGATGTGACCGGCAACGGATGTACAGATAAGAGCTGTCACAACCATAAGCTTGTCAGCAAGGGGGTCGATAATTCTGCCCAGCATGGTCACCATATTATATTTTCTTGCAATATAGCCGTCGAGCACATCAGAAAAGCCTGCCAGCGCAAAAATGCCGAAAGCATAGAATGTGGCATAGTCGCCGCCGTTGAAATAAACGTATGCAAAAACAGGCACAAGGCAGAGTCTGAATGCTGAGATGGCGTTTGGAATATTCATATAGTATTTCTCCTTAATTTACAGATTACTTTAAGAAGAACTGAGCAAAATAGCTGTTTTCAAAATAAGGCAAAAGTGTGATATAGCTTTGTTCAGCTTCGATATAGTTTGTGATGGCGGAGAAGAGGATCATAACGAGAACGATACCTGCAAAACCGCCGAAAAGCAGACCGAGTGTCTTGTTTACAGTTCCGATAAGCGGAAGATGAAGGCTGAGGAACCTGAGAACAACACCTGCTGCGATTATCATTATAACAAAAATAACAAAAAATGCAATAACATCCTGTGTCATAAATGTTAATTCTTCGATTAAGAGATCGAGCACATCCTTGCCTTTTTCAAGGGCAAACTGAGCAAACTCAGCCGCTTTTTCATCGGGGATATACTTTGCAATATATTTTTCAGGCTCAGCCTGAATGATTCTTGTGAGAATCGGGGAAATAACCTTTCCCACATAAGGGGACACCGTAGGTGTGAACATTTTACCGGCAATGAGAGCGATAACAGCCGATGCAATGCTGATAAGACCGCCGAGGATGCCGTTTTTGCGGCCAACAGCGGCGCACAGTAATATTATAGCCACAATGGCGATGTCTACAAAATATTTTTCCAATTGGATTGCCTTTCTGAATTAAGTTGATGATTTGCCGAGAACTTCGGCGCGATCAGAGAATATCACAAGATAGCTGCCGTCGATACGCTTGGAAATGCTCTTGGCTGAATAAACGCTGTATGTTGTCTTTGAGCCGTCTGAGGTTTCATAGAGATAAGCGTATTCGTTTGTGAGGGCGGAAAGCGTGCCTGTTTCATAGAACAGACCGGTGATTTCCTCGTCGGTTTCAAAGCTGTGGAGCTCCTCGCCGTCATTTATAAGCACAGCCTTGTACTTGCCCGAGCCGTGAGTCAGACTGAGGAGAGGCATTTCGCCGTTTTCGTGGGAATAGCAGCTGAGCGAGCCGATAGAATATGTGTAAGCGGAAGTTTCCTGACCGTTCTTGTCGTAAGTATAAAGTCCGTTTTCGGTGATTACCGAAAGATTGTCGTTGTTGTCGTATTCCATCGAGTAGAAGATGGCTTCGCCTAAATCAATTTCGTGAAGCGGTTCTTCATTGTGAATATTATAAGTTCGGATAAAAGTTCTGCGGTTTTCGCCGCTGACACAGAGAAGCGAAAGTTTTTCGCCGTTACTATTTATACAGCCGGAAATGATATAATATTCCGAAGAAGACCACTGGAACTGCTGCTTTGAATCCTCAGAATAGAGCTTGACAGAGCCCTTGTAGCCCGGCTCTTCAAAAAGCACCAGCAGGTCGCCCTGCTTGTTCATATTGCACCACAGCACAGGATTTTCCTCCTGAAGCTGTTTGAGAAGGGCATAAGAGCCGAAAATACTTATCTCATTTCCACCCTTGTCATAAGCAATAATGCGCTTGTCACCTGTGAGAAGCTGAGGGGAGGAATACTTGAGCTGTTCGGAAAGGTCCTCAAGACCTGCCGCATTGATTATTTTAAGGCTGTCTTTGTTGAGAACGACAAGACCTCCGCCAAAGGGAGAATGCACGCTGTCGATGCCCACCTCAAAGGTGTAGCCTGTGAAATTCTCGCTGACAGAGGTATCTGTGTCAAAATAGGACATAATACGATAGAAATTAAGCATATTTATGTCTTCACGATAGGTGATAAAGCAATAAATGAGCATGAGGAAAATACTGTACCCGAAAATCTTGCGAAGTACAGCGACTATTGTAAGTCTGTTGTCTCTTGCTTTTATCTTGACTTCATCCACTGTGAAAACTCCTCTTTATCGTAAAAAAGTCTTGTCATATAAAGTCCCTGTGGGGGAGCTGTCGGGCCGCCTTCGCAGCGGTCACAGCTGTCGAGTATGCGTCTGATATCGTCGGGGGCAAACTTGCCGTGGCCAACATACCAGAGATTGCCTGCGATATTTCGCACCATATTATATAAGAATCCATCGCCGCATACGCTGACGAAAACATATTTGCCGTCACGTCTTACATCGCAGTAGAAAACCTCACGTACTGTAGAGGAAACAGGAGTGCCTTCATTCTTTACTGCGGCAAAGTCCTGTCTGCCCACAAAGTGCTGAGCGCCTTTCTGCATCGCTTCAACATCAAGAGGTTTTATGATGTGAAAAGCTCTGTGCTCATCAAATGGGGAGGGAAACTGGTCGTTGTAGAATACGTATGTGTATTCCTTTGCGACGCAGGAGAAACGGGCATCAAAATCATCGTCTACGATTTTAGCCTCTCTTACAACGATGTCCTTGGGAAGCACAGCGTTGAGGGCGAGCGGGAGCTTGTCCATCGGAATGGAGGTATCGCTCTTGAAATTGGCGCAGTATGTGTTGGCGTGGACAGCCTTGTCTGTGCGTCCGCAGCCGGAAAGCGGGGAATATACCTTTGTCTGGCGCTCGATTATCTTTTCAAGAGTGCCCTGCACAGTAGGCAGACCGTCCTGACGCTGCCAGCCGTGGTAATTGGTGCCGCAGTATGAAAGTGTAAGAGCTATATTTTTCATATACCCACCACGCTTGTGATTATCATAATGACGAAGAATATAGTACAGAATACCATAAACACATAGTCATTTTTTGTCAGTTTGAGAACATTGAGTCTTGTTCTGCCTGTTCCGCCCTGGTAAAGACGACATTCCATAGCTGTTGCCAGCTCGTCAGCACGTCTGAAAGAGGAGACGAAAAGCGGAACGAGAATTGGAATGAGAGCCTTTGCTCGTGCAAAAATATTGCCCGATTCAAAGTCAGCGCCTCGCGCTTTCTGAGCCGCCATGATTTTGTCAGTTTCTTCGATGAGAGTCGGAATGAAACGCATTGCGATAGTCATCATCATGGAAAACTCATGAACAGGAAACTTTATCTTGTTTAATGGCGCAAGAAGATGCTCAAGAGCATCTGTCAGCGCAATAGGGCTTGTTGTGTACATGAGAAGGGAAGTTGCGCAGACGAGCATTACGATACGGGATGTCATATAAAATGCTGTCAGCAGGCCTTCCTTTGTCACCTTGAAAATCCAGAAACGGGCAAGCACTTCGCCTTCAACATAGAAGATGTTGAGAATACTTGTGAAAAGCACAAGGAACATAATAGGCTTTAAGCTTTTGAGCAGCATTTTAGGGTTTGTCTTGGAAACTTTAACGCCTAAAACGATGAAAAGCGCCGCTAATGCATAAGGAATAATACCCTCTGTGACGAAAAGTACAATGATAAATGCAAAGCAGATGACCAGCTTTACTCTTGGGTCAAGCTTGTGCATATAGGTATTTCCCGGGAAAAATTGTCCTAAAGTAATGTCTTTTATCATAATTTCCCCCTGAGCCTCATAAGCTGTTCCTTAGCGCCCTCAATGGTGTACACCGAAGTGTCCACATCGTAGCCTCTGTTTTTAAGCTCGATAAGCACGCTTGTAATCTGCGGCACATCAAGCCCCGACTTTGTAAGCACTTCATGGCGGGCAAAAATCTCGCTTGGAGTGCCGTCTAAAAGCACCTGAGAATCGCACATCACAACAATGCGGTTTGCCATCTTTGCGGCATCTTCCATGCTGTGTGTGACGAGAATTATCGTTGTCTTGTGCCTGTCATGGTAATTTCTTATCATTTCGAGGATTTCCTCACGGCCCTGAGGGTCAAGACCAGCCATCGGCTCGTCGAGTACGAGAATTTCAGGCTCCATTGCGATGATGCCTGCGATAGCTACACGTCTTTTCTGACCGCCCGAAAGGTCGAAAGGTGACTTTTCAAGTGTGAGAGCATCTATGCCGACAGCTTCTGCCGCATTGAGCACTCTGCGCTTGACCTCGATTTCATCAAGTCCCATATTCTTAGGACCGTAAGCGATATCGAGAAAAACCGTCTCCTCAAAAAGCTGATATTCAGGATACTGGAAAACAAGACCGCAGGCAAAGCGGGCAGCTCTCCTTGTGGCTGGGGACTGATTTATGTCCTCGCCGTTGATATACACCTTGCCGCTTGTAGGCGGAAGAAGCGCATTGAAATGCTGGACAAGTGTGCTCTTGCCCGAGCCTGTATGGCCGATGATAGCCACGAAATCGCCGGAATTGAATGTAAGGTTAATATCCTTTACAGCAGTCTTTTCAAAAGGAGTTCCGGCGCCATATGTATAGGATACATTTTCAAGTTTTAAAATTTCTCCCATAATTTACCCCTTAAGATATTTTTCAAGAATGTCACAGCATTCATCAACTGTGAGAGCCACATCTTTAAGCCCAAGCTCGTCCAATATTTCCACAGTCTGTGGAACGGCAAGACCGATGTCGAGAAGCTCCTGACGGTGTGAAAATACCTCGCGCGGTGTGCCGTCGTGTGTAACTTCACCTGCGTTGATAACAACGATTCTGTCTGCCTGAGCCGCTTCATCCATGTGATGTGTGATGAGAATGACCGTGATTCCGTTTTCCTTGTTAAGGCGCTTGATTGTCGCCATAACTTCTTTTCTGCCCACAGGGTCGAGCATAGCTGTCGGCTCGTCCATAACGAGCACATTAGGCTCCATTGCAAGAATGCCCGCAATGGCGATTCTCTGCTTCTGACCGCCCGAAAGCATGTGAGGAGCGTGCTTTACAAACTTCTCCATGCCGACAGTTTTGAGAGCATCGTCCACCTTTTTGCGGATTTCCTCGCTTGGCACGCCCATATTTTCAGGGGCGAAAGCCACATCTTCCTCGACAACAGTTGCAACAAGCTGATTGTCGGGATTCTGGAAAACCATGCCGACATTTCTGCGGATATTTATTAAGTTTTCAGGATCACTTGTATCGAATCCGTATGAATAAACCTTGCCTTCGCTGGGCAGAAGTATGCCGTTTAAGTGCTTGGCGAATGTGCTCTTGCCCGAGCCGTTATGGCCGAGAACAGCCACAAAAGAACCCTTTTCGATTTCGAGAGAAACCTTTTTGAGGGCAAAGCTTCGCGCTTCGTCAGCCGAATATGTGAAGGTAAGTTTTTCAGTTCTGATAACTTTTTCCAATTTAAAGCTCCTTTGAAAAAGGGATTGGTACTATTTCTTATTGCAGATCCATCTTGCGGTGTGGCCGCATGGGAGATTGAGTCCTGTGCTCTGAACAGGGAGACCGAGCTCAGCTCCTTCAACTGTGCCGCCAAACTGAGGGCAGACAAGTCTGCCTAAAATATAGACAGGAACAGATGGGGAGATGCCTGTTGTATAGGAGTTGATGATGATAAAGAGAGGGTCATCGGAAAGCACCTTTGTGCAAAGCTTTACGAACTCGTAAATATTTTCCTCAAATTTCCAGATCTCGCCCGAAGGACCTCTGCCGTAGGATGGTGGATCCATTATGATGGCATCATATTTTCTGCCTCTGTTGATCTCGCGTTCAACAAACTTCTTGCAGTCGTCGACGATGTATCTGATAGGCGCATTTTCAAGGCCACTGAGCTTTGCGTTGTCCTTTGCCCAGGCAACCATGCCGCGAGCTGCGTCAACATGGCAGACAGAAGCGCCCGCCTTTGCAGCCGCCATAGTAGCGCCGCCTGTGTATGCAAAAAGATTGAGTACATTTATAGGTCTGCCGGCATTTCTGATCATTTCCATGGAGAAATCCCAGTTGGCAGCCTGTTCAGGGAATATGCCTGTGTGCTTGAAGTTCATAGGCTTGACGCCGAACTTCAGGTCTTTATAGTTGATTGTCCAGCTTTCAGGGAGAGCCTTCTTGTCCCAGCTTCCGCCGCCTGTGTTGGAGCGGGTATATTTGCCGTGAGCATTTCTCCAGCCCTTGTGGCCTGTCTTTTCCCAGATAGCCTGAGGGTCAGGGCGAACAAGAGTGAAATCTGCCCAGCGTTCAAGACGCTGACCGCTTCCGCAGTCTAAAAGCTGATAATCTTTCCATTGATCGGCTAAATACATAATTCACGTCCTTTACAAAACACGTCTGCCTTCGATGGCGCGGCCGAGTGTAACCTGGTCGGCAAACTCAAGATGGCCGCCCACAGGGATACCGTAGGCCAGTCTTGTGATTTTAATATTGAATGGTCTGAGTAATCTTGCAAGATAAACTGCAGTTGTTTCCCCTTCGGTGTCAGGGTTTGTCGCCATAATAATTTCTGTGATGTCCTCATCGGCGATTCTCAGAAGAAGCTCCTTTATCTTGAGAGCATCAGGGCCGATGCCGTTAAGAGGGGAAATAGAGCCGTGGAGCACATGATAAAGCCCGTTGTACTCCTTTGTCTTTTCGATGGCGATAAGGTCTTTAGGGTCGGAAACAACGCATATTGTATGTCTGTCACGGCTTTCGTCTGCGCAGATTTTGCAGACTTCGTCCTGAGTGAGATTCTGGCAGATTTTGCACATCTGGACATTGCTTTTTGCCGCTAAAAGAGCGTCGGCAAAGTCCTTTACCTCATCTTCAGGCATTGACATAACATGAAAAGCAAGCCGCTGGGCAGTCTTGTGACCGACGCCCGGCAGCTTGGCAAATTGCTCTATCAACTTTTCTACAGGTGGAGCAAAGTATTTCATAGATTAGAAAAGGCCACCCATGCCGCCTGTGAGCTTACCCATTTCGCGAGCAGATGTTTCTTCAGCTTCCTTGAGAGCGGAATTTACTGCAGCGAGGATAAGGTCAGAGAGCATTTCTGCATCGTCCGGGTCGATAACTTCAGGCTTGATGTTAAGGGAGAGGAGAGCCTTGCCCTTTACAACTGCTGTAACAGCACCGCCGCCAGCTGTTGCTGTGTATTCTCTGTTTTCAAGCTCTTCCTGGAGCTTCTGCATATCAGCCTGCATCTTCTGAGCCTGCTTCATAAGAGCGTTCATATTCATGCCGCCCGGCATTCTTCCTGGTTTCATAATTAAATCCTCCGTATATGTATCTTTTATATTATTATTTAATGTATATGTCTATTGAATAATTGTTCCTTATATCTTGCCTCCCTCAGACGAGGGGGGTGGCTTGCGGAGCAAGTCGGGGGGAGTGAAAACTAGTGCATAAGCCCTAATTTTCTTGCCTTTTCAAGCAGCTCATCCATTCCGGATGAAGCCTTCTTTTCCTCCTGACCGGAGCCGGCAATTTTAGGCATTTTGTCAGTGATAGTCGCCGCTGTAAATCCCATTTCCTTTGCGGTGTTATTGAGAGCATTTGTGACAGACGGACGGTTCAACAAATCGATGTAATCCTTGTCGCATACAACGGCAACAGCGCCGCCGTTAGGAATGATAGTCGCGTTATTGAGGAACTGACGAATAGCAACATTTACGCCCGAGCCAAGCTTTGCCATAAAGTCCTTCTTGAAATTATCAGGGGAAGGAGCAGATTTTTTAATCTCGCTCTGAGGTACTTCGATCTTCGGGATGTTGGGAATGTTAATCTTAGGCTTCTGTGGAGCCTGCTCCGGCGGAATATCGAAAGGCGGAGCATCATCGTCTGTGTACATCGGCGGCTCCTCAGGGAGAGGAGGCTTTTCGTCGGCAAACGGCGCAGTATCGTTATCCACAGCCTGTGGAGCCTTTGTCTTAGGCACTTCGATTTTAGCGTTTGATACCGGCTTGACGGCCACAGGAGCAGGAGTACCTGCCGCTCTCGAGCAAAGCTTGATAAGGCAGACTTCGCCGTCCATCTTTCGGGCGGAAGTTCTTGTCAGCTTGCTGAGTGTGGAGTTTATCGTCTCGATAAAATAGTCGAGCAGACTTGGCGTTACATCCTTTGCCAGCTCATTAAGCTCCTTGACAGTAAAAGAGGAAGCCAGCGTGATGTTAGAAACATCCTTTACCGATTTAATAATATATATATCCCTGATGAGGGAGAGAATGTTGTCAAAAACAGAAACGATATCTCTGCCTTCTGCGTAGGCGTTGTTGAACCATGTCAGCGCGCCCGAAACATCCTCGCTGCAAATCGCATTCCAGATGCCTGTCAGCAGTTCATTCTGCGGCAGGGAAAGGGAGCGGACAGCATTGTCATAAGTAATCGTATCGTTTTCCGAAAGACAGCGGTCAAGAAGGGAAATCGCGTCACGCATCGAGCCGTCGCCCAATTTTGCGATGAGCTGAGCGGCTTCATCCTCGATTTTGAAGCCTTCTTTATAAGCAATTTTCTTTATATGGTCGAAAATCACCTTGCCGTCAATTCTTCTGAAGTCATAACGCTGGCAACGGGAGAGAATTGTAATCGGCACCTTGTGGATTTCTGTCGTTGCAAGAACGAAAATCGTGTGCTCAGGCGGCTCTTCAAGAGTTTTCAGAAGGGCATTGAAAGCGCCCGAGGACAGCATGTGAACTTCGTCGATGATGTAAACACGCTTCTTCATGGAAGCAGGGGAATAACGGCATTCATCGCGCAACTGACGGATGTTGTCAACGCCGTTGTTGGAAGCGGCGTCCATTTCAACGATGTCCATTGTTGTTTCGTTAAGAGCCGCAAGACAAGCCTCACATTCGTTGCAAGGATTGCCGTTTTTAGGATTAAGACAGTTTACAGCGCGGGAGAGAATCTTGGCACATGATGTTTTGCCTGTTCCTCTTGTGCCTGTAAAAAGGTAAGCATGCGAAATACGCCCCGATACTATCTGTGATCTCAGAGCGTTGGTAATGTTGTCCTGCCCCACCATCTCGTCAAAGGTTCTGGAGCGGTACTTTCTGTATAATGCTAAATTGGACATAGACTTCTCCATATTTTACAAATGGCAATTGTCAAAGCTATACGTTTAACTTCGAAAACACCCACCATCCGTTACCACAGATATCAGCTCAAAATCGGTTTGCTGCGGCACACAGAACAAAATGCTTAATGCTGCTCGGTTCCCCGCCTGACATGGTTCACAAACGTCTGTTGCGCAGGACCGACTTCTCAATACATCAACCTATGGGCAGACGATAATGGAATGATCCCTCAGATTAAATATTCGTCCCTGCTATAGCCGATTTCAGGTTACAGGGAACGGCTGACTCCCCGACATAGTATAGCTTTGACAATTGCCACTGCGTATATTATAACCTATAATTTCGAAAAATGCAACACCATATTTGCAAAAAATATTGACAATTTTGAAAATAAGTAGTAGAATATAATAGTTGCATAAAGGAAAGTATACCACATATAATGAAGTATAGCTTCCCAAATGCCTCCCTTGCCTAAAGGGAGGGGGACCACCGAAGGTGGTGGAGGGAGCGATAGCAGCTTTTCTTTATAAGTTAATATGGAGAGTTATCGAAGTGGGGACGTCTGTGAGCGCTGCCGGTGGCAGATGAAGCGAGCAGTAAGGAGTGACAGCGGTCGAAATTTCATGAGTGTAAGGGAATGAGAAATTTCGGGCACCGCAACAGGACATAACGGGGCGCTCGCTATCGGAACTTCCGTAAAGCATAATCTTTTATACAACAAAATATGGAGAGT
>JAFSBG010000174.1 GCA_017441945.1 Clostridia bacterium | reverse complement strand
TGCTTCCGGTACAGGTCATGGTAATGACTACCGTATCTCCGATCCAGAATGTGCAGTTGTTCTTTCCACAAAGTATCTCGTAGCTCTTACTGACGCTCTCCTTTCCAACAATGCTGAAAAGGCTAATATGGTCATTAAGAACGCTAAGGTCCTCTACCCTAACAAGCAGGATTACTTTGATCAGATCGACAAGATCTTCATGGATAAGATGGCTGTTGAAGTTCAGGAAGACGGCAAGATGGTTCTTGACTATAAGTTGTAATGCTTATAACGATAAAAAAGACGGTGATTTATTCACCGTCTTTTTATTTTATCTCATAATAAAAACACCGACCGGAAACCAGTCGGTGTTTATTTGTTTTAGTCTGCCGGAGAAGCTTCTGTTGTATCATCAGGAGCTTCTGTTGGCTCCACCGATTCTGTTGGCTCTTCAGGAGCCTCTGTCGGCTCGTTTGGACCTATTGGATCATCCGGTGTGCTTGGCCAGATATTACCAGGCCAGCCTTCAGGCCATGTGAGAGGATCATCAGGCGAGATACCCGGTGCAATTTCAGGGAGATTTGGATCATTTGGATCCGGCTCTGTATTGCCCCATGGCCATTCAAACCATGGCCACTTATCAAAGAAATCCTTCCATGTTGGCTTATTTGCATTATTATCTGCATTATGTTCTGCACATCCAACAACGCCGCCTTCGACAGGATATGCACCTTCACCCAATGTGATCATATTGAGATAGATATCTGTCATATCGAAAGATGTATCATTTTCTGTCGGGAACAGTGGATTTGCAGCTGCAGGTGGAGTCTGGATAGTTGCAGGATCAACATACTGAAGAACAAACTCCTGATCTCTGAGCACTACGCCAGGATTATCAAATGTTCTGTTGATTGCAAGGATACCGATTTCCTGAATTTCTTCTTCAGGACAATACTGATTTGCCAGCTGCTTTGTTGTCTTATCGATCTTTACAGGTACATGGTATGGACATGTTTCTGTTGGCTTATCTTCACTTGCAAGCTTTACATTTACAACACGTGAACCGCGGAGCTCGTTGGAACACCACTCATTAGGAAGAAGACCAGAGTCCTGACATACAGAAACGCTGGAAAGCTCAACACTTCTTACAAATTCTCTGTTAGGAAGCGGTTCATGAACAGTGCTCATAACCTTTTCCCAGATTATAAGAGCAGGGTTTGCATCAACGCCCTTGATAGCCTGTGGAATATCGTAACCAAACCATACAACACCTGTATAATATGGTGTGAAGCCAACAAACCAACGGTCCTTATCGTCGTTTGTTGTACCTGTCTTTGCAGCTGTTTCAATCCCCTTGATAGCTGCCTTCTTACCTGTACCTTCAGGACCTGTAACAACATTGGTCAGCATTTCAAGCATATATGTTGCTGTCTTGTCACTCATCGCAACGTGAGATTCAGGTGTATTATCAAGGATAATATTGCCATTTGAATCGTAAACCTTTGTGTAAACAATAGGTTCTGTATAAATGCCGTTATTCGTAAATGCGGAATAAGCGCCGCACATTTCCTTTACAGTAACACCATCTGTAAGACCACCCATTGCAAGCGGGCTGTAGTCAATGTCAGAGAGGACCTTTGTATTACCCTTTGTATCTGTCTTTGTTCTTTCTGCGACGAGAGATTCAAGACCGAGATTTACATGAGCAAATTCGAAGGATTTTTCAACGCCCATTGTCTGGAGAATTTCTACCGGAATCGGGTTGTTGGAAATTTCGATAGCCTTCATCATGTTCATCTGACCACGATAGTAGTTATAATAGTTCTTTGGCCAGCCTGTTTCACGGACTTCAAAGTTCTTTGGCGCGTCTGTCATTACAGTTGCCGGTGTGATAACACCGTATTCAATTGCCGGAGCATAAACTGTAAGAGGCTTGATGGAAGAACCTGGTGAACGCTTTGTACGTGTTGCACGGTTGAGAACAAGCTTACCTTCCTTTTCACCACGACCACCATAAAGCGCTACAACATGACCTGTGTATGGGTCTGTGATAACCATAGATGCCTGCGGCATTGTACCATCGGAACCGAGAATACCAGGGAGATTGTCTTCATCAATAAAGACCGCATCCATCTTAGCCTGGATATCAGGGTCTAATGTTGTGACAATCTTGAGACCGCCTGTATAGAGGAGCTGAGAAGCAAGGGCTTCACTATATCCCTTTTCTTCCATAAGGTCTTCCTTAACGCTCATAATGACTTCGTCAACAAAGTAAGACTGCTCTATATTGGCATTTTTAAGCTTTTCGCTGTTCTCTGTCGATACCTCTGTCTTGAGCGCCTTCTGATATTCTTCCTCTGTGATCTTGAGATTATCACGCATTGTCATAAGAACAGTCGCTCTTCTCTCTTCATTGAATTCAGGGAAACGGATAATATCATACTTATATGGATTTTTCGAAATACCAGCTATCGCCGCACATTCAACAAGATTCAGCTCGTTGAGTTCCTTGCCGAAGTAGACCTTTGCAGCCGCCTTTACACCATTCGCCCCCTGACCAAGGTAGATTGTATTGAGATAAAGTTCAAGAATCTCCTCCTTATCATACTTGGCTTCAAGTTCAAGCGCACGCATGATTTCCTGCACTTTACGCTTTACAGATGTTTCGTTATCACCTGTCAGGTTTTTGATGAGCTGCTGAGTAATTGTGGAACCACCACCGAAGTTATCTCTGATAGGCACGATATAATTGATCATCGCACCGATAGTACGTTTCCAGTCAACACCATCGTGTTCGTAGAATCTTGAGTCTTCAACGGAAATGTAAGCATCGATAAGCGTCTGAGGAATATCCTCATAATCGACCCACACTCTGTTTTCACTGCCGTGAAGCTCTTCAAACTTTATTTCCTCACCGGTCTCCTTATCCACATAGTAGACAAAGCTTGTGAAGTTAAGTCTGAAGTCGTCAAGATTGATATCAATCGTAGGACTTATGTAGTACTTGACATAAGCTGCACCTGCCACTATACATATAGTTGCTGTGGTTATGCCGATGAGCACCAATGTGAGCAGTGTAAAGCCGATCTTTTTCAGAATAGATTTTACAGTTTTCAATTTGAGTACCTCTTAATAATCTTTGACTTCTTTGTTGCCGTATACATATTTGCACAAAATACATCCCCGTTAAACCGGCAACACCATAAGGATATTATACCACACTTATATATAAAAATGCAAGTGTTGAATATTTGAGCGTTTTTTGGCAAAAATAACTATAAAATATTTATTTGAGAGGTGTTCTATGAAACTTTCTGCAAAATCAATAGTTTTGTCTGCAGCCTTATTATCTGCTGCTTTTTCTGCAGTTATAACCTTAAATGCATCAAAAAACAGAGAAAAACCTGCTGTTTTGCCGGTAAATACCACAGAAGCAAATATTTCTGTCACGACTGTTTCCGTTCCTGAGCACCAGTATGTTGCCAAAATCTGGGGAGATTCTTTGGTTATTTTTGCCACAAGTGACATGAAAGAACCATATTATATTTCAAATATTTCTTTATATTCGCTTACAAATGAGGATTATAAAACACTAAAAGACGGAATATATCTTGATTCGCACGAAGATATTTCCCGTCTTTTGGAAGATTTTGAAAGTTAGTCGTAATCCGGTCTGTCCGGATCGAGGATTTTTGAGATATCAAACAGATTTCCGACATTGCCTGATTTCATCGATATACCATCGATATTTCTGCGCTGCATAAGGACGCTTTCGTCATAAAATCGCAGATATGCGCTCTTGCTCTGAACTCCGCAGAACATTTTGAAACCATTGTCAACCATATACTGATGCTTTGGGTCATCAGGCTTGATAATTTCACCGTAAGGGAAAATGTAAATATCGGTCTCCCCTACTATCGGAACAACTTCCTTGAGCCATGTGTCATTATCCCACTTTATCTTTTCAAGGCTCTGATTTGAAGCCCAGCCATGACCATAGCTGTGGGATGCGAAAAGCCAGCCCATTTCTTTAAGTTTATCGGCAAGTTCCTTTGCTTTGCGGAAGTTTTCCTCATAATCAGGGCTTTCAAGGTCGTCTGTCGGAAAACCAAGCGTACCGTTATATCCTGTTGATGCAATAATTCCGCGGGCACCGCCAAATGAGAAATCAGGATGCTCGTTTACAAACTTTTCAAGGATAGGAACAATGGCATTATCGTCCGAAATATCCCTTGTGCCGTCAGGGCGGTCACTATATGTGACGATTTTATCGTCCTGAATCATAAAACCGTGAGCCATACCGTGTTCTTTCATGTAATCATAGAAGTTAAGGTCATCGATGGAAATAACAATCGGCTTCTTGCCTTCCGGCAGCATAAGAGTGTTTTTACTTACTGTACCGTCTTCATTTACATTATATATAAGATGTATGTCAATGAGTACGTAGTCATTTTCGTAAAGCTGACGGATGACTTCCTTGAATTCGGGAATTGTGGTAAAATAATCGTCGAGCCCCTTCTCCTGATAGTCGCCGTCAAAGGCAAGCTCCTTATATGCAATAAGCGGATGGAAGAAAATATGCTCAATATCCCCCTTGTATTCAACGAGATTTGAATATTTTTCGCACATTTCGTTGAGTTTATTGGTATATTCAGACATATTCCAGATTCCATTTGTCGGCATCTTCTTTGTAAAATCCGCTATGATTTCTTTTGCCTGTGAGTATTTATACTCTTTAACCAATGCCGAAACTTTATTCTGCAAATCTGTTTCTCTTTCATCGAGAATACCACAGATTATATCTTTTTCTTCATTTGTCAGAGCAATCGCTTCGCCTGCAAGGCGGACTACTTCGTCGTAGTCGCCGTTTTCAAAGGCAAGTTTGATTTCACCTGCCTCCGCTTCTGTCGTTTCTTCCGTACTTTCTGTGGATAATTTTTCGTCCGATTTAAAAATCTCGCTTATCGGAGGCAAAATCCGCACGATATTGACAATCAGGCAAATTATCGAAACAGCAAGAACTGCCAGAGACGCCAGAAATATTATTCTCTTTTTCATGACAACACCCCCTTTATGGGCAGGTTATCTGAGCTTAGGATATTTTCCTTCCTCAAACATTGTCTTGAGTGCGTCCATTACACCTTGCTTGTCTTCAGCGTATGTAACGCCGTACCACTTATCTGTGCTTTCAAGGACTGTTACTTCGCCCTTGCCTTCCTGCACAGCATTGTCAACAGCAAATGGGAGATAGTACTCTGCCTTAAGGTTTGTCTTGTCCATATTTGTAAGGAACTGGGCAAAACCAGCCTTCATATAGTCGATCATATTTGGTGTGAGGCCCCATACATTCATAGAAACCTTTGTATCGCCGGAAAGCTTTTCGTATGTAACGCCGTCTTCCTTGAGATATTCGCCGTTGCCGTCAGCAGCCTTTCTGATTTTTGTGCGCTCTGTGACCTTTTTGAGCTTACTGTTTTCAACTTCACATACACCGCGGGAAACATCGCCGTTTTCTGTGAGAGTATTCTTGAGAACATAAGCTACCATACACATATTCATCTTTTCGCCGTCCTCATTATTTTTGAGGAAGTTGTAAAGCTTTCTGTAGCAATCTTCGCCATAGAAATCATCAGCATTGATGATGCCAAAGTTTCCCTTGATATAAGGTGCTGCGCAGATAACAGCGTGAGCTGTGCCCCATGGCTTGACACGTCCTTCAGGAACTGTGAAGCCTTCAGGAAGCATATCGATTTCCTGGAAAGCATAGCTTACATTCATATATTCTTCTGTCTTCTTGCCGATGACTTCCTTGAATGTATCGTAAATCTCATGCTTGATGACGAAAACAACATCACGGAAGCCTGCTTTATACGCATCGTGGAGAGAATAGTCTATAATAATTTCACCGTTAGGACCAAGTGGAGAAATCTGCTTGAGGCCACCGAAACGGCTGCCCATACCTGCAGCTAAAACAACGAGAGTTGGATTCATAATATATACCTCTTTATAATTGTATTGTTAATTTCATTCTACCATATAAGACATTTTTTTACAATATTTTGTTTCGTTTTATGTTCAGGATTTTTTTGAGATTTTTTCAAAAAAGTGCTTGACAATTTAGATATATTATGTTATTATAATTAAGCGCTTTGGAGAGATGGCTGAGCTGGCCTAAGGCGCACGATTGGAAATCGTGTGTACGTTAATAGCGTACCGAGGGTTCGAATCCCTCTCTCTCCGCCATAAACCCACTCTTTGTGAGTGGGTTTTTTATTTCCCTGAAAAAGATTTTTAAAATATTTTGTCAAAAAGCCTTGACAATTCGGATATATTATGTTATTATAATTAAGCGCTTTGGAGAGATGGCTGAGCTGGCCTAAGGCGCACGATTGGAAATCG
>JAFSBG010000016.1 GCA_017441945.1 Clostridia bacterium | reverse complement strand
CTCGTAAACGATGTTTAAAGGCCCCTTTACAGGGATTATGTTGTCCGATTTATCGTCCTCATTTTCAAGGTTGAAGGTCAGCACCTGCCCCTCTCTTACAAGATGGGTCGTGAAAACTCTCACGCCGTCAAGCATGATGCCGTCGTCTAAAAATTTGGCTCTGCGTATGGCTTTTGCCGAAAGAGAAAGACGGCTTCTCAGTACATGCTCCACCTTCATACCCTCGTCAGTTGGTAAAATTGTATATAAAAGCTCTCTTTTCATAAGACCCCTTTATCAAATATTATTGAACTTATTTAAGTATAAAACAAAAAGAAAAGGAATTCAAGATTATTTTACTAAAATGACTTGACTTTTATGGTGAAAAGCTATAAAATTAAAGTACAATGATGTGCGACTATGCACAAAAATAATTTGTGGAGGACAAAACCCATGAACGCTTATATGCAGAAAGTTTTGGACGAAGTTAAGGCACGTAACGCTGGCGAAACTTTGTTCATCCAGACAGTAGAAGAAGTATTTAAGAGCATCGAACCAATCGTTGAACAGCACCCAGAATATGAAAAGATGGGTCTTCTCGAAAGAATGTGCGAACCAGAAAGAACAATCGAATTCCGTGTTACATGGACAGACGATGCTGGTCAGGTTCACGTTAACCGCGGCTTCCGCGTACAGTTCAACGGCGCTATCGGTCCTTTCAAGGGCGGTCTCCGTTTCCACCCATCCGTAACACTCGACACAATGAAGTTCCTCGGCTTCGAACAGACATTTAAGAACAGCCTTACATCCCTCCCAATCGGCGGTGCTAAGGGTGGTTCTGACTTCGACCCACGCGGCAGATCTGATGCAGAAATCATGCGTTTCTGCCAGGCTTTCATGACAGAACTTTACAGACACATTGGTCCAGACGTTGACGTTCCAGCTGGTGACATCGGTGTAGGCGGCCGCGAAGTTGGCTACCTCTACGGTCAGTACAGAAGAATCAAGGGCTGCTGGGAAAATGGTGTTCTCACAGGTAAGGGCCTCACATACGGTGGTTCCTACTTCCGTCCAGAAGCTACAGGCTACGGCGCAGTTTACTATCTCGTAGAAGTTCTCAAGCACTACAACGATACAATCGAAGGCAAGACAGTTGCTGTTTCCGGCTTCGGTAACGTTGCTTGGGGCGTTTGCGAAAAGGTTGCTCAGCTCGGCGGTAAGGTTGTTACAATCTCCGGCCCAGACGGCGCAGTTTATGATCCAGACGGTATCGTAACAGAAGAAAAGATCAAGTATCTCCTCGAAATGCGTGCTTCCGGTCGTGACCGTGCTCAGGACTACGCTGACAAGTTCGGCTGCGAATTCATTCCAAAGTCCAAGGTATGGCATATCCCAGTTGATATCTGCATGCCATGTGCTTACCAGAATGAAATCGGTATGAAGGAAGCTGAAGATATGGTAAAGAACAACGTTCAGTACTACATCGAAGTTGCTAACATGCCAACAACAAACGAAGCTCTCGAATATCTCCAGAAGAACATTAAGATCGTTGCTCCATCCAAGGCTGTTAATGCTGGTGGTGTTGCTACATCCGCTCTCGAAATGGCTCAGAACTCCATGCGTTACAGCTGGGAACCAGAAGAAGTTGATGCAAAGCTCCACTCCATCATGAAGAACATCCACGACGCATCCGCACAGGCTGCTGAAGAATGTGGCATGGGCTATGACCTCGTAGCAGGCGCTAACATCGCTGGCTTCAAGAAGGTTGCTCAGGCTATGATGGAACAGGGTGTTATCTAATTAATTAGATCCAGAACTCTCACATCATGTATAAAAAGGACAGGTTCGCCTGTCCTTTTTTATTTGTGCACAATCCATGCAAAAAGTTTTCTTGCCTCCCTCTGACGAGGGAGGTGCCCGAAGGGCGGAGGGAGAGAATTTCCTGTCAGATGTGATTTATCACACCTCACTTCCTCACTATTTCACTATTCGCACAATCAATGTAGGGGAGGGTCTCCGCGCCCTCCCGCATATTTTTCATACATAAATGATGCCATACACCCTTCGGTCGAATACATTCCGCTTCGTGGATATAAGGTGTGATTTCGCTACGGATTTATCAGGCTGACGAGCAATGCTCGCCCCTACAACCATTCTTCAGTAATCAATCTTATTGTAGGGGAGGTTGCCCTCAATCTACCGTTTGTTCAACGCATTACATCCCAATTTGTAAATTTCCCTTCACAAATCAAACTTATTATTGTAAAATCGCCCGATTTCATTTATAATATTAGTATCAAAATCATAGGGTGAATATTTATGAAAGATATAAAATCCAATAAAAAAGCAATGGCGGCAATATTCGTCGGCGCTGTCTGCATCCTGCTTTTCCTGGCGGTGCAGAATCTCGACGTTATCGCTAAAGCCATCGGCTGGCTCAGTAATCTGTTCCTGCCGCTGACAGTCGGCTTCTGTCTTGCAATGATAATCGACCTGCCGATGCAGTTTTTCGAGCGCAAACTGCTGAAAAAATGCACAAAAGCATGGGCGGCAAAGCTCCGCAAACCCCTTGCCCTCGTCGTTTCCCTCGCCATCGTAATTTCGGTCATCGTCGGCATTACAATGCTCATCATTCCACAGCTTTCGGAAGCTGTGCGAGTTGTGTTCAGCTCGGTCAATGAGCTTAAAAATCTCATAGCCGAAACCGACGGCCGTCTGCTTGAAAAGCTTCCGTTTGGCGATATGCTTATGCGTACCGACAGGGAAATGCTCATCGACACCATTCTGGAATATATGGGCGGCAACAGCGATTATCTTCTCGATACTGCCATCGACACCATCAGTCTGGTTGTAAATCTTGCGATTGACGGTTTTGTTTCGGTAATTCTTGCAATTTATATCATTTTTGAAAAGAAAAAGTTCAAGAAAGATGCCAAAAGGCTTATCTATGCCTGGCTGCCTGAAAAAGCCGCAAGCTGGATAATTCATGCGGTGCATATTTCGGTCGATATCAGCCGTAACTTCATCGTGGGACAGACTATCGAAGCCATAATCCTCGGCGGTCTGTGCGGTATTGGTATGTTCATTCTCGACCTGCCTTATGCCGCCGCCATCGGCGCTCTGGTCGGCGTAACAGCTCTCATTCCTGTGGTCGGCTGCTTTGTCGGTATCATTGTCGGTGT
>JAFSBG010000173.1 GCA_017441945.1 Clostridia bacterium | reverse complement strand
GGGCGCGGAGACCCGCCCCTACTGTGACACCTCATCCACCATCCTGCGGATGGTCCCCCTTCCCCTCGAGGGGAAGGCTTTTTAAGTTGTGTGCTTCGCACTGATTAAATAAAATTCACTCCCTCAGTCACGCTACGCGTGCCAGCTCCCTCGTCTGAGGGAGCCAAGAATTGGATTTGTGCAAATCGGAGGGGAATACTTTTCTCGTTATATTGCTCAAAAGTGAAATATTATTATATATAATATATTGTGTAAAAAGACAGTTTGTGATATAATATCTATAATCGAATTACGAAGGAGAACTATATGGAACTTCCTTACATTATAAATATTCAGCGGTACTCTATTCACGATGGTGACGGCATCCGCACAACAGTATTTTTCAAGGGCTGTGGGCTTTCCTGCCTCTGGTGTCACAACCCTGAGAGCCAGAGCTACAGCCGCGATGTGATGTATTCCCGTGAAAAATGCTCTTCCTGCGGCAAGTGCATTGAAATATGCCCTCACAAGGCTATTCATTTCGAAGATGAGGTGCCTGTTACAGACAGAGAAATCTGCCAGAAGTGCGAGACCTGTCTCGACTGGTGCTTAAACAATGCCCGTGACATTGTGGGCAAGCAGTACACCATAAACGAGCTGATGCGTGAAATCGAAAAGGACAGAATGTTCTACGAGGAATCAAAGGGCGGTGTAACCCTTTCGGGCGGCGAGGTTATGAGCCAGAATATGGAATACATAGTTGCTCTGCTGAAAAAGCTGAAAAAGAGCGGCATCAATGTCAATATCGACACCTGCGGCTTTGCTCCCCTTGATAATTTCAAGGCTGTGCTCCCTTATGCCGATATGTTCCTTTACGATGTCAAGCATCTCGACTCTGACACACACAAAAAGTTCACAGGTCAGGGCAACGAGCTGATACTCTCCAATCTCAAGGCGATTTCCGATATGGGCGCTAAAATCAACATAAGAATCCCTGTTATCGACGGTGTAAACGCCGACGACAAGTCGATGGGCGACATCATTGATTATCTCAAAAAGAACATCAATGTTTACAGAGTAAATCTCCTGCCTTACCACAACACAGGCAGTCACAAATATGAAAAGCTGGGTCGTGATTATCTCGACGAACAGCTTAAAGTTCCGTCCGACGAGCGAATGGAACAGCTTAAAGCTATGTTTATATCAAATGGTTTTCCAGATGTCAAAATAGGAGGCTAAGATGGAAGAAAGAGGCATGAACGAGCGTATAAAGACTTTGCGCAGACAGAGTGAGACTACAGTTCCTCACATCTACATCGAGCGCGCTGTGCTTATGACCGACGCTTACAAGAAATACGAGGGCAGTGTTTCCATTCCTGAGCTTCGCGCTCTCACAATGAAGGAAATTTTCTCCCGCAAGAAGATAAATATTGAGCCGGGCGAGCTTATCGTCGGCGAAAAGGGCGACTCCCCGCAGTCAACTCCTACCTTCCCTGAGCTTTGCTGTCACACTCTGACAGATATGCAGGTTATGAACGACCGCGAGCTTATCTGCTTCAAGGTATCGGAAGAAGATATGAAGATTCAGGAAGAAGTTATCATTCCATTCTGGGAAAAGCGCTCTATGCGCCATAAACTTCTCAATTCAATGACACCTGAGTGGAAGGACTGCTATGAGGCAGGTATTTTCACAGAGTTTATGGAGCAGCGCGGCCCTGGCCACACTGTCGGCTCCCGCAAGATTTACGAAAAGGGCTTTTTAGACTATAAGAAGGACATCGAAGATGCTCTTAACGCCCTTGACTATATGAACGACCCACAGGCTGTGGAAAAGCGTGACCAGCTCAACGCTATGAGTATTATGTGCGACGCCATCATCATTCTCGGTGAGCGTTATGCCGCTCTTGCCGCTGAAATGGCCGAAAAGGAAACTGACGAAGTGAGAAAGGCAGAGCTTTTGCAGATTTCCGAAAACTGTAAGGTTGTTCCTGCTCACAAGCCGCAGACATACTGGCAAGCTATCCAGATGTACTGGTTTGTCCATCTCGGCGTTACAACCGAGCTCAATCCTTGGGACGCATACAGCCCTGGCAGACTTGACCAGCATCTCAATCCATTCTACCAGAAGGATGTTGAGGACGGCATTCTTGATGACGAAAAGGCTCTCGAGCTTCTCGAATGTCTCTGGGTTAAGTTCAACAACCAGCCTGCGCCTCCAAAGGTGGGCATTACTCTCAAAGAAAGCTCTACATATACAGACTTTGCAAATATCAACACAGGCGGTATCACAGAGGACGGCAAGGACGGCGTAAACGACGTCAGCTACCTTATCCTCGACTGTATGGACGAGATGAAGCTTCTTCAGCCTTCGTCAAATGTTCAGATTTCCCGCAAGACTCCGCAGAAATTCCTGCTTCGTGCCTGTGAAATCGCCCGCAAGGGCTGGGGTCAGCCTGCTTTCTACAACACAGAAGCTATTCTTCAGGAGCTTATGAATGCCGGCAAGAGTATCGAAGATGCTCGTAAGGGCGGCACATCAGGCTGTGTTGAAACAGGCGCATTCGGCACCGAAGCTTACATTCTTCAGGGCTATTTCAACATCCCGAAGATTCTTGAGCTGACACTCAACAACGGCTTTGACAAGGAATCCGGCAAGCAGCTCGGCTTGAAATTGGGCTACGGCACAGACTTCACAAGCTATGAACAGCTTTGGGATGCATTTGCAAAACAGATGAAGCATTTCATTGACATCAAGGTGCAGGGCTCCAATGTTATCACTCAGCTTTATGCAAAATATATGCCAGCTCCATTCCTTTCGATCATCACAGACGACTGCATCAGCCGCGGTATGGACTATAATGCAGGCGGCGCACGCTACAACACAAACTATCTGCAGGGTGTTGGTATCGGCACTATCACAGACTGTCTCACAGCTATCAAGTATAATATTTTTGACAAGCAGAAGTTCACAATGGACGAGCTGATGAAGGCTCTTGATGCT
>JAFSBG010000172.1 GCA_017441945.1 Clostridia bacterium | reverse complement strand
TAGCGTCAGCGATAGCCTTTGCCAGCTTGTAGTCGACGCCAGCCATATTGTAAAGAGCGCCGTGAGGTTTTACATGCTGGATTTTAAGCCCCTGAGCAGTTGTGAACGCCATAAGAGCGCCAAGCTGATATTTCACATAAGCCTTTGCTTCGAGAGGGGAGATGTTCATATTGCGTCTGCCGAAGCCGATAAGGTCTAAAAAGCCCGGATGAGCGCCGACAGCTGTGTTGTATTCCTTGCAGTAAGCCACAGTTTTTTCCATAACCACAGGGTCGCCGCCGTGGAAACCACAGGCTACGTTGGCAGATGTGACGTGCTTGATGACTTCTTCGTCCATGCCGATGGTGTAGTTGCCGAAGCTTTCGCCCAGGTCGGAGTTAAGGTCGATTTTATACATAATATTTCTCCTTTTTAAGGTATTTTCAATACTATAATTGTATCACAATCACAGCAAATGTTCAATAGAAAATGTAGGGGCGACCATTGGTCGTCCGGAATATATAATATAAAAGGCACCCTGAACGGATGCCTTTATTTATTAAATTACTTCTTGAGCAAGTCGCGGATTTCTGTCAGAAGTTCTTCTGTTGTTGGGCCTGCTGGTGGTGGAGGTGGAGCTGGTTCTTCCTTCTTCTTTAAGTTGTTCATAACCTTGATGAAGATGAAGATGCTGAGAGCGATGAGCAGGAAGTCGACAACCTGCTGGATGAAATTGCCGTAAAGCACAGCTGCTTCAGGAGTTACAACCTCGCCTGCTTCGTTTAAAACTGCAGGGGAGAGCACCCACTTGAAAGCCTTGAAGTCCATGCCGCCGATGAGAGCGCCGAGCATAGGCATTACAACGTCATTTACGAGAGATGTTACGATTTTGCCGAATGCGCCGCCGATGATAACACCGACTGCCATGTCAACTACGTTGCCCTTGAAGGCAAACTTTTTGAATTCATTCCACATTTCTTTCATGGTTTATTCCTCCACTATAACTTTCATAATTTCGCCCACATAAACGTCGTGCCAATCCTTCTGAGGATAGTTTTTGTTCATGGTTTCCTTATCGAGGAAGCAATTTTCCTCAAGAGGCTGGCGATACATCTTGCGGCAGATGAGTGTGACGCGTGCTTCCTTGAAGCATGGAGTGCCGTCAATAAGCTCAACAGTCAGCCCGGCCTTTGTTATCTTGTCCTCATCTCTGCCAGAAACTGTGCCGAGATAAGAGAGCTGCTTGCGCCATTCTTCTGTGAAGAAGGAGAGGGAGAAAGTGTCCTCTCTGTCGACAAAGCCTTTTGTGTAGCGCTGAGGTCTGACGAAAATGAAGGCTACATCCTTGTTCCAGAGAGTGCCCATTCCGCCCCATGAGGCTGTCATTGTGTTGCACTTTTCTTCGTTGCCTGCTGTGATGAGCATCCAGTCCTTGCCAACCATCTGGAAAGGATTGCCCTGGAGCTCAGTTGTTTTGATTACTTTTTTCATAGCCTGCTCCTTTTGCGTTTTATTTAGGTAAATTTTATCACATTTTATGTGTAAAGTCCATAGGAAATTGAAGTTTTTTGTGATGAAAGGGGGAATGACAGGTTATTTTCAGCCTCCTTCGGACGGAGGGAGCGAAGCCTACGGGATTGTGTAATTGCGGGATTGTGCAGACCGTCCCCTACTTGCTCTTTCCCCTTGATGTGACAATAATTCTGTCCACAACTTTGTCGCCGTCCACAAGATAAATCTTATCGTAAAGGTTGACTGTCGAGCAGCAATGACCAGGAATCAGGCGTACCTTATCGCCGATATTAAGCTGCTTGTCCAGCCCGAAAAGCTTGATGTGCTCCTCATTGGCTTCGATTCTTTCAGCATTCATACCGACAAGAGTCGGCTCGCCCTGGTCCATACCGCAGGACTTCACCCCTGCATCGAGCACTGTCACACCGCCGCGGACGCTGACAACGGTTGCGAGGACGAAAAGGGAGTTTTCAAAAGGCAGACCGAGCTGACGATAGGTGCCGTCCATAAAAATATAGCTGCCAGCCTGAAGCTCTGTGTATAAATCTTCCTCTGCCTTGATGACCGAAGTGCCTGTGCTTCCGCCCGAAAGCTCACGGGCAGGCACGCCAGCTTCGTCAAGCATTGCGAGAAGTCTGCGAAGTCTTGCCGAGTTGTCGCTCGTCATATCAAGACGCTCTTTTTCGGTGATAACATGGGAAATATGCCCCGCATAAGCCTGAATACCGTCGAAAGTCAGGTTGGTTTCAGCCGTCACAGCCTTTGCAAGCTCAACAACCTGCTCAGGCTGGACAACGCCGCATCTGTCCATGCCGATGTCATACTCAACATAGCAGTGGATGATGCTATCAGCCTCCTTTGCCGCCTTCGCGAGAGCCTTCACATTGTCGATATTGTCGACACAGACGGTCAGGTGGCAGTCGTGAGCAAGCTGGGCAGCTCTTGCTATTTTGGATGGCTGAGTTATCTGATTTGCGATGAGAATGTCATCAATTCCGCTGTCCGCAAGGTCGATTGCCTCGCCTAATTTGGCGCAGGTGATGCCCTTTGCGCCGTATTTCATCTGTTCGTGGGCAATGAATGCCGATTTGTTCGACTTGAAATGAGGACGAAGAGAGAGGTTTCTGCCCTCAAGAAGGGATTTCATCGCATCGAGATTTTTATAAAAAGTATCGCGCTCCACAATAAGCGCAGGAGTTTCCAGTCGGTTTGTCTTCATAATAGCCTCCTCAGGTTTGATAATATTATGATACCATATAATGCAATCATTGGCAACGGCATATTTGACACGATATATAATTTACATTATAATTGTGACCAACAATACACATTTGCTGTCTATAAGGGTGAAAGGCCTTATCAATGCGAAAGGAGAAAGCTATGGAAGACAATAAAATCCTCGACCTTTTCTGGTCGCGTGACCAGCTTGCTATTGCCGAAACAAGGGCGAAATACGGCGCTCATTGTCATTTTATCGCATATAATATCCTCTGCGACCACGAAGACAGCGAAGAATGTGTCAGTGATACCCTTCTTAAGGCGTGGAATGTGATTCCGCCCCAGAGACCGAGCCTTTTCAAGGCATTTCTTACGAAAATCACCCGAAATCTCGCCCTCAACCGCTATAATCTGTATTCCGCACAAAAACGCGGCGGCGGGCAGACAGCTCTTGTCCTCGATGAGCTTAATGAGTGCGTGCAGTCGGGTTTTCCTGTCGAAAAACAACTTGAGGACAAGCTGACGAGCGAAGTCATAAACGGTTTTCTCGCTTCACTTACAAAGGAAAAGCGGGTTATTTTTGTAAAACGATATTTTATGATGCTTCCGATAGCTGACATCGCAAAATCCATGAAAATATCAGAAAGCAAGGTGAAAATGACACTTTTCCGCTTGCGTGCACAATTAAAGGACATTCTGATAAAGGAGGGCATTTATGAATAGAAAACTTCTTGATATTATCGGACAGACCGACGAGAAATACATAGCCGAAGCCGAAAATTACAAGCGCAGACCGATATTGAAAAGCGGTGCAATAGCCGCCTGCCTTGCGTTGGCAATAATAGGCACAATCTTTCCGTGGAGTACAGGGAAAAAGCCAATATCAGCTTCAACAGAAGCCACTAATGCATATTATGAAATCACGACAACTGCCTCCGACCTGCCTATGCTTTCGATAACCGACCGCCATGATTCGATGGGTTTTGAAGGATTTATGGCTTACGACATTTCGGAAATCGTCAGCGGCAATCCGTGGCGCGAAGATATTGAGCTTGAAACCCTGCCTGTCTTTGAAAATACCGCCGAATACAACAGCCATTATGAGATAATCGGTTCGGATTTTCCTGCTGAGGAATTTAAAAAGGAAGTGGCATCACGAATGAAGCTTGATGGGGCAGAAATCGGCTATCACTATCCGTGGAATGTCTATATAAACTTCGATGAGCCTGTCAGCCTGCCTGACGAGTATGTTTTTGGGCATCATATGAGCTATGACGAGGCGGAAAACACGGCAAAATATCTGCTTGAGCAGTATAGTGATTTAATTGCATTTGAAGAGCCTACAGTCGATATTTATTACGGTGATTACAATATTTACGGTCAGCAAAGCCACGATATTTCATTCTATGAGGGCAAGGGCAACTATGTCGAGGACATTCTGGCTTTCAATTTTGACAGAATTACCTTCCACCCGCAGGATGACGGCAAGCTTATGAGCATAAGTGTGCTGGCTGAGGACTATTTCACCATGTCTAAACTGGGAGATTACCCTATAGTTTCCCTTGATGAAGCTAAGGAAAAGCTTAAAAACGGCCAGCTTATCACAACTGTGCCCCGCGATTTTGAGTTTGACCTTTCAAAGCCGTTAAAGTGTGAGCTTATCTATCGTGCAGGCCATCTCGACGAGATTTATATGCCGTACTACCGCTTCTATATTGAGCTGGAAGGCTTTGAAAATAAAGGCAGCGAGCTTGGGCTTAAAAACTTCGGCGCGTTTTATGTGCCTGCCGTTGAGGAGCAGTACATTGAAAATATGCCTGTGTGGGACGGAAGCTTCAATTAAAAATATTTTTAATTTTTATGGAACAAAATGAGATTTTTACAGTCTAAATATTGTTTGCTTAAAAAATAAAAAATTAAAAATATGCGGAGGCAAAATGAAAAAGAATCTCTACACACTTTTAGCACTTACAATGGCTGTTATGATGATTATGGCAGGCTGCTCCAAGAAGGAAGAAACAACAACTGCAGCTCCAACAACTGCTGCAACACAGGCTACAACAGCCGCAACTGAAGCTACAACTGCTGCAACTGAGGCTACAACAGCAGCGACAGAGGCTACAACTGCTGCTACAGAAGCTCCTACAGAAGCAACAAAGGCAACTGAAGCTACAAAGGCTACAGAAAAGGTTGAAACAACAGCTTCCACAGCTGCTACAGAAGCTCCGACAGAAGCTCCAAAGCCAGCGGCAAAGGCTGACCTCGTTTCCATTATGAACAAGCTCTACGACGGTCTCACACCGGGCGAAAACTGCCCATTCGTTGGTCAGATTGAAATCGACGGCGAAAACTCTGCTTTCTATGTTGGTATTGAAAATCTCCAGTGCAAGCAGGCTCTCGCTTCTGAAGCTATGATGGGCGCAATCGCTCACTCCCTCGTTCTCATCGAAGCTGAAGACGGCGCTGACATCGGTGCTCTCAAGAGCGAAATCCGCGCTAACATCGACCCAAGAAAGTGGGTATGCGTTGGCGTTGAACGCGACGAAGTCGTTATCGAAAATGTTGGCAATATCGTCTTCGTCTGCATCGAAGAAAACATGGCTGACCACTTCCGCACACAGTTCTTTAACGTTGTAAAATAATGAAAAGAGTTCTTGCGCTCACACTTGTGTGCCTGATTTTCGCAGGCTGTTCAGCTCCATCCCAGCCGACAACGGCGGCGACAGAGGCAACAACAGCCCCGATAACGGCGGCAAAACAGGAAATAACTGTTAATTCCGAAGGCATCTATGAGATTGACGGCTGGCTTTTCTCCAAGCTTTATCCAATGGACGAAGCTTCGGTTACAAAGCTTGTCGACAAGATAAACTCCATTCAGAGCGAGTACCTGACAGAGGAAAACAAGGTGTTCGTGTCCCTTATTCCGGATAAGAGCTATTTCTCTGATTATGACGAGAAGATAGACCATCCGGCTATGGAAGCTCTCCTTGAATCAGGACTTGAAAATGCCGAATATATCAGCATTGACGAGACACTTTCACTTGAGGATTTCTACAAGACAGACGGACATTGGCGTCAGGAAAATATTATAGAAACTGTCAATAAGTTGGGTGAAACAATGGGTTTTTTCATTGAAAAGTCCGATTTTACAGAAAACTCAATGGCTGATTTTGAGTACAAGGGTATGTATGTGCCGCTTTACGAAGGCGAAACCGAAAGCGAAGCTATGATTTATCTCACAAATGAGCACACAGAAAATGCCGTTGTGGATAATTTCCAGAAAAAGGATTTTACACAGGTATACGATATTGATATGCTCGATAGTGCAACGCCTTATGACATCTTCCTTTCGGGGCCTACGCCTTTTCAGGTCATCACAAATCCGCAGGCTGAAAGCGACAAAAAGCTTGTGATTTTCCGCGACTCTTTCGCGTCGTCACTGGTGCCGCTTATGTTGGGCGAGTACGCTGAAATCACACTCATCGACCTGCGCTACATGGCAAGCCAGCTCATGCCGCAGTTCATCGAATTTGAAGACCAGGACGTATTGTTCCTCTATTCGGCGGCTGTCGCAAACAAGAGCATCTTGTTAAAGTAAATATGAAAGACACTTCGATTTCAAAACGGAGTGTCTTTTTTGATGTCTGCTTGTGCTCGTATGTACAAAAAAATATTGCAATTTTGCCGTGATTATGCTATAATATCCTTCGGTAAAAAATCAGATTTACATAGAGGTATGAAAATGAAATACGTATATAATACAACAGGCACCTGCACAAAGCAGTTTGGCATTGAAATCGAAAACAACAAGCTCATCAAGCTTGAATCTGCAGGCGGCTGCCCAGGCAATCTCATCGGTATGGCTGCTCTCGTTCAGGATATGGAAATCGATGAAATCATCAAGCGTCTTGAAGGCATCAAGTGCGGTGGACGCCCAACTTCCTGCCCAGACCAGCTTGCTCAGGCTCTCAAACAGATAAGAGAACTTGAAGCCACAAATATGAATGTTTAAAACCATAAAGCAGGGTAAAACATACCCTGCTTTTTTGATGTGTACTATATTGTAACCACCTCCCTCTGCGAGAAGGAGGCAAGGATTTTCTTGTAGGGGAGCCGCCTGCTGCTCCGGACTTATTCAGTCCGTATCAAAGCCACACCCCCTGCAGGCGGAAAAATAACACACAATAGGTACACTATCGTCATATTTTTGCCATAATTATGGCATATACTTAAGTAAGTAAACAAGATAACATACGAAAGGTCAGATGCACTATGTCATTATTCAAAAGCAAAAACGACAGCGCTTCCGATATGGATAAACAGGCTCAGGGCAAGGCGATGAAGAAGAAAATCATCACCACAGTCCTCGTCCTTGCACTTATCGCTGTTATCGGCGCGGTTGCCGTACATTTTATGGGAAATCCATCCTCAAAAGCGGCAGGCGAGGTCACTTATAACGATGTTCCCGTTGAAAAGCGTGACCTGACAGTCACAATTTCAGGCTCGGGCACCATAACCCCTGCCGATTCCTATACAGTCACAAGCCTTGTTGAAGGCGAGATTCTCTCCGATGAGTTTGAAGAGGGTGATATTGTGACTGAGGACACCGTCCTTTACAATATCGATGCCTCCGATGCTTCGGCAACTCTCGAAAAGGCGCAGATGGCTTTCGAGCAGGCTCAGCGAAGCTATAACAACACCCTCGATTCGATAGATGACCTCGATATCAAGGCGCAGAACAGCGGCATCATCACAGAGCTTATGGTTGAAGAAGGGGACAATGTCAACGCAGGTCAGACAGTCGCCACATTCCGTGACAGCGGCACTATGACACTTAAGCTTCCGTTTTCCTCCGACGATGCAATGAATATACATAAGGGCGACACAGCCGTTGTCACCCTTGACAGCTCCTTTGAAACTCTCTACGGCACAGTAACAAAGGTTTCGGCCGTCGATGATGTTTCGGCAAGCAATATGATTACACGTAACGTTACAATTGAAGTGACAAATCCGGGCGCTCTCGGCACAAGCCAGTCGGCAACCGCTATGGTCGGAAATTATGCCTGCGCAGCAGCCGGCACATTCAATTACCGCAAGGAAGGCACTATCGTAGCAAAGACAAGCGGTGAGGTTTCCGCAATCCACGTTGACGAAGGCGGCGAGATTTACGACGGCAAAGTTGTAATGAGCCTTTCCTCCGACAATGTTGATGATATGATTGCCAACGCGGAGGATTCTCTCAGAAGCGCCGAGCTTTCCTATGAAAGCCAGATGGACATTCTTGAAAACTACACCATAACTTCCCCTATCGAGGGCACGGTTATCGAAAAATATTACAAGGCGGGGGATAATATCTCCAATATGGGCAGTCCGCTCTGTGTTATCTATGACCTTTCCTATATGGAAATCAGCCTCAATATCGACGAGCTTGACATCGGCAAGGTGAAGGAAGGTCAGAAGGTGAAAATCACAGCCGAAGCCGCAGGCGACAAGGAATACGAAGGCAAGATAACCAAGGTTTCCATTCAGGGCGCAACTTCGGGCGGCATCACAGTTTATCCTGCGACTATCCGCATCGACGAAACCGAAGGGCTTCTCCCGGGCATGAATGCCGATATTGAAATCGTAATCGAATCGGCAGAAAACGCTCTCACAGTCCCTGTTTCGGCTGTCCAGAGAAACGGCACAGTCCTCGTCAAGGGCGAAGGCACTTCTCCTGAGGGGATGACTGCCCCTGAAGGCTACCACTATGTGGAAGTCAAGACAGGCAAGGTAACCGAAGATTACATCGAAATCACAGAAGGCCTCAGTGAGGGCGACATCGTCGGCATCCAGCAGAGAACAGCCTCAAATATGTTTGAAGCAATGGGCAATATAGCCCAGAACGGAAATATGCCTATGGGCGGAATGCAGGGCGGAGGCAATATGCCGTCGGGCGCAGGCAGACCTTCCGGTAATATGCAGCAGGGCGGAGGAGGAATGCCTCGATGATTCCTCTTATCGAGTTCAGGGATTTATATAAGCTCTACCCAATGGGCGATACTGTCGTCCACGCTGTCGACGGCATTTCAATGACGATTTATGAGGGCGAATTCGTCGCCATCGTCGGTCAGTCGGGCTCGGGCAAGAGTACCTGCATGAATATCATCGGCTGTCTCGATGTGCCTACCCACGGCAGCTATTTCCTCGGCGGTAAGGACGTTTCCAAAATGAACGACAACCGGCTTGCCGAAATCCGCAATAAAATGATAGGATTTATTTTCCAGCAGTACAACCTGCTGGCAAAGCTCAACGTAGTTGAAAATGTGGAAGTCCCTATGCTTTACGCAGGGGTCAGCAAATCGGAGCGCAGAAAGCGTGCTCTCGAAGTGCTCAGCCGTGTGGGACTTTCCGATAAGATAAAAAATCTCCCGAAACAGCTTTCGGGCGGCCAGCAGCAGAGAGTTTCAATAGCGAGAGCTATGGCAGGCAAGCCGAAGCTTCTGCTGTGCGATGAGCCGACAGGCGCTCTCGACTCCAGAACGGGCAAGGAAGTGCTTGAGCTCCTGCAGGAGATTCACAAGGAGGGCAACACAGTTGTTCTCATCACCCACGACAATGCCATCGCCTCAAAAGCCCAGCGAATCATAAGACTTGAGGACGGCAAAATAGTCTATGACGGCCCTGCAAAGGGCGCGCCAAAGCAGGTTTCTGTCGAGGACGGAGGTGAGGCATAATGTCACTCCGCCAGTCATTTTTAATGGCAATCAAAAACATAATGTCCAGCAAGGTACGCTCGCTTCTCACAATGCTGGGCATCATCATCGGCGTTGCAGCGGTTATCGTTATCGTCGGTCTGGGCAACGGTATGGAAACCTATATGACCGACTCCTTCAAGAGCATGGGCACAAATCTGCTGACAGTAACTGTTCTGGGCAGAGGCTCCTCGCGAAGCGTAAGCGTGGAGGATATGTACCAGCTTCTTGATGATAATCCTGAGTATCTTGATGCCCTTTCTCCTACTGTAACCTATAACGGCACTGTCAAAATCGGCTCGGAAAGCCTTTCTTCCTCTGTGACAGGCGTTTCGGAGGATTATCTCTATATGAAGGCCTATGAGATAGACCGCGGACGCGATTTGTCCTATATCGATATGGAAAACCGAAGCAAGGTCTGCGTTGTCGGCAGTTATATCTCAAAAGAGTTCTTTAACGGCAATCCTGTTGGTAAGGAGATAAAGATAGGCGGCAATACTTTCACAGTAATCGGCGCTATGGCTGAAGAGCTGGAGTCGGAAGAAGGCTCGACAGACGACTGCGTCTATATCCCATACACAACGGCGGCTCGTCTCAGTAATACAGGCAAGATAAGCTCCTACACCTTCGCTGTCGTTTCGGAAGAAACAATTTCCGAGAGCAAGGCGATTATCGAAGAAAAGCTTGAAAAAATCTTCGGCTCGGATTCAGCCTTCCTCGTCATCAGCCTTTCGGAAATCCTCGATGTTATGAGCCAGATGATTGATATTATGGTCACAGTGCTTGCAGGCATCGCGGCGATATCCCTCGTTGTCGGCGGTATCGGTATTATGAATATCATGCTGGTGTCTGTAACAGAGCGAACACGCGAAATCGGCATAAGAAAAGCATTGGGGGCAAAGCAGAGAAATATTATGAGCCAGTTTGTCATCGAAGCGGCAACAACTTCGGCTCTCGGCGGTGTCATCGGCATCGGAATGGGCTATATGTTTTCGGAAATCGCCACAAGAGTAATTTCGGTGGCGCTTGAAGTGGAGATGAAAGTTATCCCGACAGTCGGCTCAGTAATGCTTGCATTCGGCATCTCTGTGGGCATCGGTATCCTGTTTGGCTACCTTCCGGCGAAAAAAGCCGCCCGCCTCAACCCAATCGATGCATTGAGGTATGAATAAAATTAAAGCCCAGGAGCTTCACACATGGTGAATATCAGAATGACAGACTATAGGAAAATTTTATGTCCTATTTAATCCGTCGGAGACACCTCGATTGCCGTAAGGCAATCACCCGCTCGAAGAGCGAATATTAAATGTGACTTGTCACACACAAGGGGTCCAGGGGCGCAGCCCTTGGTCCCGTGATCAAACTGCGTGGATCAGTTTGGGCATTTTGCTTCTTTTGTGCAAGCATAAAGAAGTCGTCGAAGACGCTCCACGCCTTGCGCGTGGCGAGAGAACTTGTGATTTGATGAAGATAATACTTTATAAATCAAGCTCTGTGCCACACCATTCAATAAATTCGCACCAGCTCAATTTATGGCGTGAGCCAATTCATTATAAATTTCTGGAGGAAATATAAATGAAAAGATTTATATCCGCCCTGCTGATATTCGGCATGATTTTAGGTCTTGTGCCGATTATCGCCAACGCGGCAGGCACCAACTACACCTCGGCTTACCAGACTGTCAAAGCCACAGGCATTATGGTGGGCGACGAAAACGGAAATATGAACCTCGCCAACAATGTCACCCGCGCCGAGTTTGCCAAAATGATGGTGGCGGCAAGTATCTATAAGGACACAATCGGCGAAGGCAGCAATATTTCCCCGTTCAGAGATGTGAAATACACCCACTGGGCGGCTGAATACATCAAAACTGCCGCAAACGCAGGCTGGTTTATCGGCTTCACAGACGGCACTTTCCGCCCTAATAACAATATCACAATCGAGGAAGCAGCAACAGCTTCCATCCGCCTTTTAGGCTATACAGCAAGCGATTTAAGTGGCTCATTCCCATACGCCCAGCTTGCAAAGTTTTCCGCCCTCGGTCTTAAAGATGGCATAAACAAGGAGCGCGGTCAGCTCATGACACGTGAGGACTGTATGTACCTATTCTATAATATGCTGACAGCCCAGACAAAGAGCGGTCAGGTCTACGGAATGACCCTGGGCTACACCCTCAATGCTTCGGGTGAAATCGACTACAGCGCCCTTGTTTCCAAGAATATGAAGGGCCCGTATGTAACGGAAAATGCAAGCCTCAGTCTGCCTTTCGGCGGCAGTAATATCGACGTCTACCGCAACGGCAAGGCGGCTGATATGAGTGAAATCATGCCTTACGATGTCTATTACTACAACAGCGGTATGCGTACAGTGTGGGCGTTTTCAAATAAGGTGACTGGCACATTTACAAACGCTCTCCCAAGCAAGACAAATCCGTCCTCGGTGACAGTTGCAGGCACAAGCTATTCTCTCGGCACAAGCTCTGCCGCCTACAAGCTTTCGGCAATGGGCGAGTTTGCCTACGGCGATACTGTAACCCTCCTTCTCGGTATGGACGGCTCTGTTGCCGATGTTGTTGCTCCTGAAAAGCTCAACGCCACAGAATACGGCGTTGTTGTTGCAACAGGCACTTCAACCTACACAGATAATCTCGGTCTTACACAGACATCAAAGTCGGCAACTGTGATATGCGCCGACGGAATCGAAAGAACATATAATGTCACAAGCACTTATGAAGTGGGCGACCTGCTCAAGGCTGTTTACACAAATGGCAAGCTGACAGTTTCCAAAACTTCCGATAAGGGCATTTCGGGCAAGGTCAACGATGCAGGCACAAAAATCGGCAATTACACCCTTGCTGACGATGTGCAGATGGTCGATGTGACAGCATCAGGCACTTATACTGTCGTTTATCCTCAGCGCCTTAAAGGCGCAAGCCTCACATCCGCCGCTTTCAGATATTATGAGCTTGATGAAAATGACAAGATTACAAAGATTATCTTCGACGATGTGACAGGCGATGCCTATTCTTACGGCGTTGTGACAAACGCTGTCGAAGTGAGCGCAGGCTTCAATATCAGCTCGTCATATCAGTATATTATTGGCGGCAAGGCAGGGGCATATCAGTCGAATAATTCTGTCCTCGGCGCACAGACCGGTCCTGCAAGATTTGCTGTAAAGAATGGCGCTGTGACACAGATTAAGAATCTCGAAAGCGTTTCAACCAGCTCGATTGATGGCACAAAGGCTGTTGGCAACGGCGAAAGCTATGAAATCTGGGGTGGTGTTCAGGTCTATATCTATGATAACAAGAACTATTCCCAGACAAATCTGGCAACAGTTTTGGGAAATGACGATTACACAGTCCGCGGCTATGTGGACAATTTCGGTCCGTCATTGGGCAAGCTGGTAAGAGTTATCATCGCAGAAAAGAAGTAAAACCGTGTAGGGACCGGAGTCCCCGACGGTCCGAAAAAAAGCCACTCATCTGAGTGGCTTTTTTGATGTATAGCTTAAAAAACTCTTGTATTTTCCGCTGATATGTTATAATATTATATTATAAACAAAAACTGAAGAAAGAGGTAAACACTTATGTCAGAAGAATTAAGAGAACTCGACCCTATAACTTTGCGTTATTATCTCAAGGACCACGAATGGACAGACCATGTCAAGTCCGACCAGAGTCTCGGCAAGCCACAGCCACCGCTTGTAAAGCCTTATGACCCAAACGGCGAAATCATTGACCTGCCTGCTCCTGAAAAGTGCGCTCTCAAGCACAATGACCTCTCGCGCGCTTTCGTTGAAAGAAAGTCCAACAGACTTTTCAAAAAGGAAAGCATCTCCCTTGAAGAGCTTTCCTACCTTCTTTTCAATACACAGGGCATCCGTGACTATCGTCCTGGCAAGACAGCAACTCTCCGCACAGTCCCATCTGCAGGCGCACGCCATCCTTTTGAAACATACCTCGCTTGCATGAATGTTGAAGGCTTAAAGCGCGCTATTTACCGCTATCTCCCTGAAGAACACAAGCTCCTTCTCGTTCGTGAATACGGCGATGATATGGAAGAAATCGTCGGCGCATCTGCAAACAAGCAGATTTTCGTCGGCCGTTGCGCAGTAACATTCTTCTGGAGCGCTGTTATGTACCGCTCTGAATGGCGTTATCCAACACACGCACAGAAGGTCGTTCTCATCGATGTCGGCCACGTCTGCCAGAATCTCTACCTCGCTTGTGAAGCTATCGGCTGCGGCACTTGCGGCATCGGCGCTTATAACCAGCAGAAGGTCGATGAGCTTTGCGAAATTGACGGCGTAGACGAATTCGTAGTATATCTCGCTCCTGTCGGCAGAGTATAGTATAAAATCAAAAGACCATCCATAAGGGTGGTCTTTTTTATGCATAAAAAAGGACGGTATTTCTACCGTCCTTTATTTTATTTAAGTATAAACTCTTTCAGTTCTTTTGCGTCCTTTGCAAGGATAACATGAGGATAAGCCATAAGCTCATCTTTACTGCCGTAGCCGTAAAGCACGCCTGCACAGTCGAGACCAAGAAGCTGAGCCGCCTCCATATCGTGGTGCTTGTCACCCACCATAAGAATCTTCGACTTGTCCTTTTCGTCAATATTGTCGAGCACATAGCACATAACGGCAATCTTGCTGTTTCTTTCCTCGCCGGTGGATGCTCCGCCGGCAAAAGTGAAATACTTCATAATGCCGAAATGGCTGATTATGTCGTGAGCAAAATGCTCAGGCTTGCTTGTGCAGAGGCAGATCTCAATGCCCGCCTTGTGAAGCGCTTCAAGCATATCTTCGACGCCGTCATAAAGGCGGTTTTCAAACTTGCCCACACGGTCATATCGTTCTCTGTAGAGAGCAACAGCCTTGTGGGAAGTTTCTTCATCAAAGCCGAAGGTCTCGCGGCACGACCAGAGCAGAGGAGGACCGATTATGCCGCTGAAAAGCTCTTCGTCCCAGACCTTGCCGGGAAAAAGAGTGTCCAAAGCATAGTCAAAGCATTTTCTTATGCCGATGCCCGATTCTGTAAGAGTGCCGTCAAGGTCAAACAATACAGTTGAGTAACGCATTAGAGGGAGAGAGAGTAGTTAGGAGCTTCCTTAGTGATATAAATATCGTGTGGATGGCTTTCCTTGAGAGATGCGGATGTGATCTGAACAAACTGACCGTTCATCTGGAGATCAGGAATTGTCTTGGAACCGCAGTAGCCCATACCGGCGCGGAGACCGCCCATGAGCTGGTAAATTGTTTCGGAAACAGGGCCCTTGTAAGGAACACGGCCTTCAACGCCTTCAGGAACGAACTTTGTGGAGCCAGCCTGGAAGTATCTGTCGCCGGAGCCCTTGCTCATTGCGCCGAGAGAGCCCATGCCGCGGTATACCTTGAACTGTCTGCCCTGGTAGATTTCTGTTTCACCTGGGGATTCTTCACAGCCTGCAAAGAGGGAACCAGCCATGATAACGTCAGCGCCTGCTGCGATAGCCTTTACGATGTCACCAGAGTACTTGATACCGCCGTCAGCGATAACAGGAATGCCGTACTTCTTAGCTACGCAAGCTACATCATAGATAGCTGTGATCTGTGGAACACCAACACCGGCAACAACACGAGTTGTGCAGAGGGAGCCAGGGCCGATGCCGACCTTAACTGCGTCAGCGCCAGCCTGAATGAGTTCTTCAGCAGCAGCGCCTGTAGCGATGTTACCTGCGATAACAGGTGTATCAGGGAATGCTTCCTTAACCTTCTTGAGGCAGTTGATGATATTCTGGGAATGGCCGTGAGCAGAGTCGAGAACGAGAACGTCAACGCCTGCGTTTACGAGAGCGCCTGCTCTGTCAAGAACGTCCTTTGTTACGCCGATAGCAGCGCCGCAGAGAAGTCTGCCGCGTGCGTCTCTTGCTGTGTTAGGATACTGAACAGCCTTTTCGATGTCCTTGATTGTGATAAGACCCTTGAGAGCGCCGTTTTCATCGACGAGAGGGAGCTTTTCAACCTTGTGAGCAGCGAGAATGCTCTTAGCTTCTTCGAGAGTTGTGCCGACAGGAGCTGTAACAAGGTTTTCGCTTGTCATAACGCCGCGGATCTTCTGAGCGTAGTCTGTCTGGAACTTGAGGTCACGGTTTGTGAGGATACCAACGAGCTTGCCGTCTTCGCAGATTGGAACACCGGAAATACGGAACTTGCCCATAAGATTGTCTGCATCCTTGAGTGTATGGTCTGGGGAAAGGAAGAATGGGTTGTGGATAACGCCGTTTTCAGAGCGCTTTACCTGGTCTACCTGATCAGCCTGTTCTTCGATAGTCATGTTCTTGTGGATGATGCCAAGACCGCCTTCACGGGCAACAGCGATAGCCATGCGAGCTTCTGTAACTGTGTCCATAGCAGATGTGATGATAGGGACATTGAGCTTGATGTTCTTAGCGAGAGTTGTGCCCAGCTCTACCTGAGAAGGCACGATGTCACTCTTTGCAGGGATGAGAAGCACATCGTCAAATGTGATGCCCTGCTTGAGAAACTTTGTTTCAAAATTATCGTTTACCATATATTCCTCCATTTAGTTTATTTGACTTATTATTCCCATAAATATAGCACAATTTCGCCCCGATGTCAACAAAAAATCACAAATTTTTCTGATGAAAACATCGGTAAAATATGCTATAATATTGGCATAGTACTAAAGCCTTCCCCTTGAGGGGAAGGTGGCACGGCAATGCCGTGACGGATGAGGTGTCCTGAATATTATTTGCAAATTAAAGTTTTAATTAAATCGAAAACCTTCTCGCCACGCGCAAGGCGTGGAGCGTCTTCGACGACTTCTTTATGCTTGCACAAAAGAAGCAAAATGCCCAAACTGATCCACGCAGTTTGATCACGGGACCAAGGGGACACCCCCTGGACCCCCT
>JAFSBG010000171.1 GCA_017441945.1 Clostridia bacterium | reverse complement strand
TCTCGGCTCCCTCAGACGAGGGAGCTGGCAGCCGTAAGGCTGACTGAGGGAGTGAATTTATTTAATCGTGCCGCAGGCACTTTTTAAAAATCCCTCTATGTAACATTACGCACTACATCCTGCATACTGTCCGCAATATCACTCTCTGTATAATTTATACCATAAAAGTATACATTAAACGTAAAGCTTTCAAAACTCATGGTAATCAGATCCACTTTGAAACTCAAATGAAAATTTATCGAACGGATGTACTGAAATATCCGTAAATCCACGAAAATTTACAAAATTTGTCGGAAAAATAATGGCAAAAAGTTAAAAAAACTCTTGCATTTTATATGTATTGATATTATAATTATAAGTACATAAGTGGCACTAAGTGGCAGTAAATGCCCGAAAGTAGAAAAATTACGCAGAAAGGGGTGTAGGTATGAAAGGTACATATGAGCATAACGTGGACGCTAAGGGCCGCCTTTTTATCCCTACAAAACTGCGTGATGAGCTGGGCGATAACTTCGTCATGACAAAAGGTCTTGACGGCTGCCTTTCTCTCTACTCCCAGAAAAACTGGGCCATCATGGAAGAAAAGATCGCATCCCTTCCTTCTTCCAAGGCGAGAAGCCTCCAGCGCTACTTCTTCTCCAACGCCATGGACTGTGAGCCGGACAGCCAGGGCAGAGTTGTTATCCCACAGGTGCTTCGCGAATTCGCAGGCATCACAAAGGCTGTCGTCGTAATCGGTATCGTCGACAAGGCTGAAATCTGGGATGCAGAAAAATGGCGTCAGTACAATGAGTCCATCGATGAAGAAGATGTTCTCAAGAGCATGGAGGAGCTTGGTATCTAAATGGAATTCAAACACGTTTCTATTATGCCCGATGAATGTATGGACGGGCTCAATATCAAGCCTGACGGAAAGTATGTCGATGCCACAACAGGCGGCGGAGGACATTCTCTCCTTATTGCTGAGCGTCTCACGACAGGTCATCTTTACTGCTTTGACAGAGATGACGATGCTCTTAAAGCCGCCGGTGAAAGACTTAGCGCACACAAGGATAAGATCACATTCATCAAAAGTAATTTTGCATATATGAAGGACAAGCTCAATGAGATAGGCGTCACAGGCGTTGACGGCATCCTCTTCGACCTTGGCGTTTCATCCTATCAGCTTGACAATGCCGAGCGCGGCTTTTCATATATGGCAGATGCCCCTCTCGATATGAGAATGGACAAGACACAGGCTAAATCAGCTTATGAAGTTGTCAACACATATCCTGTGGAGGAGCTGACAAGAATATTTTTCGAATACGGCGAAGAACGCTATTCAAAGCGTATCGCTGAAAACATTGTAAGACACAGAGAAGACAAGAATATCGAAACAACGCTTGAGCTTGTTGATATTATCAAGCAGGCCATGCCGGCAGCTGCGAAAAAGGAAAAGCAGCATCCTGCAAAGCGTGTGTTCCAGGCAATCAGAATAGAAGTAAACGATGAGCTTTCTTCGGTTGAAGAAGCTGTAAAACACGGTATAGATATCCTCAACCCACAGGGTCGAATCGCTATCATGAGCTTCCATTCGCTGGAAGACAGAATAGTAAAGCTCAAGTTCCAGGAAGGCGCAAATCCTTGCACCTGCCCGAAGAGCTTCCCTGTATGTGTCTGCGGCAAGGTACCGACAGTCAAGGTCATCACTAAAAAGGTAGTGACAGCCTGCGCAAAGGAAGTTGAGGAAAATCCACGCGCACGAAGCGCAAAACTCAGGGTAGCAGAAAAATTATAAGGAGTAACAATGGAAAAATCAGTTCGTACAAATAGAAAAGAAAATCAGATGAGCTTAGGCAGCAAAATTGAATATTGTATCGTCGGATTGTGCGTGTTTGCAGTTCTGATGTTCATTGTATCCAATTATGTTGAGCTTTCTCAGCTTGCTACAGAAAACTCCCGCCTCAAGGATGAGCTTGCCCAGCTCGTCGATATGGAAAAGACACTTGAAGCAAAGCAGGAGCAGATCTTTAATCTTGAAGAAATCGAAAACAAGGCTAAAAATGAGCTTGGCATGATCAAGATGGACAAGAGCCAGATATGCTATCTTGAGCTCCAGAGCCCTGACAAGCTTTCGACAGCAAATGCCAACGAGGAAGTTCCGCAGATAGTACAAAATGCTATCAGAGGTCTCAACATCGTTGTCGAATATCTCAACTAACAGCAGCATATATATTACTGAAATAAGGAGCAAGAAGATACTTCTTGCTCTTTTGCAGATTTTAAGGGAAAAGGAGAAACTGTGAACAAAAGAGCAGATTCGGGCGTTTACATACGTCTGATAATTTTTGCGGTGGCTTTTGTAGCGATAATGTTTGGTGCAATCGCATGGCGATTGTTCTATCTGCAGGTCACCGAATATGAGACATATTCCGCTAAAGCAAAAACTCAGCAGACAAGAGATAAAACTATAACTCCTGCGCGAGGAAGTATATTTGATGTAAATATGAAGCCTCTTGCCATGTCGGCAAGCACCGAAATGGTGACTATCGAGGCGGTAAAAATAAAGACAGACGAAGAAGCCAAGGCTATCGCCGAAAATATTTCGGCAATACTTGAGATGGACTATGATACAGTCCTTGAAAAGGCTCTCTCCAAGACAACTTACGCTGTCCTCAAAAAGGGCGTTGAAAAGGAAAAGGCAGACCAGATAAGAGCCTTTGTCGATGAAATTGACACAACGGCTATATATCTCATCCCCGATTCGACACGCTACTATCCTTTTGGAAGCTTTGCTTCTCATATCATCGGATTTGTAGGCGCTGACCAGCAGGGGCTTGACGGTATTGAAGCTCTCTATGAAGATTATATGGAGGGCACACCGGGCCGCCTTGTCACAGCGACAAACGTAAACGGCGACGAAATGCCATTCTCTTATGAAACCTATGTCGACGCTGTCGACGGCTATAATGTAGTGCTGACCATCGACGAAGTTATCCAGCATTATGTTGAGCAGAATCTCAAGGAAGCATACGAGCAGAATGATGTACAGAAATACGCCGCAAGTATCGTAATGGATGTTGAAACGGGCGGTATTCTCGCTATGGCATCCTATCCTGAATATGACCCTAACGATCCGTTTACAATCGGCTCGGAAAAAACTCAGGCTTACCTCGATACCCTCGAGGGCGAGGAAAGGGAAACTCAGTTCAAGAAAGAACTGCAGAGCCAGTGGCGAAACAAGATTGTCTCCGACTCATACAACCCTGGTTCCACATTCAAGATCATCACAGCCGCTATGGCTCTCGAAGAAAAGACCATTCCGGACGGCTGGACATTCAACTGCACAGGCTCCATTATGGTTCCCGGCTGGAGCAAGCCTATCAAGTGCTGGAAGCATGAAGGCCACGGAGTTCAGACCTTTGAACAGGCTGTTGAAAACTCCTGCAACCCTGCTTTCATTACCATCGGTAAAACTCTCGGCACAAAGCAGTTCTCCAAATACTTTGAAGCCTTTGGCCTTACAGAAAAGACAGGCATCGATGTATCGGGCGAAGAATCGGGTATCTATTATAATGTAAATAAAATGACAGAAGTCGACCTTGCTGTTTCCAGCTTCGGTCAGGGCTTCCAGATAACGCCAATCCAGCTTCTCACAGCCGTTTCGGCAGTTGCCAACGACGGCTATCTTATGCAGCCTCATCTTGTAAAGGAAGTGCGTGATGCCGAAGGCAATATAATTGAAAGCTTTGAGCAGGAGCCTCTCCGTCAGGTGGTTTCGGAGAAAACCTCCGAAAAGCTGATGAGCATTCTGCAGGGCGTTGTTGCCAATGGTACAGGTAAGAATGCATATGTTCCGGGCTTCCGTGTCGGCGGCAAGACAGGTACTTCTGAAAAGAAGCTGCAGCAGGCGCAGACAGGTGAGCTTGAATATATCACCTCATTCGTGGCTGTCGCCCCTGTGGATGACCCTAAAATCGCAGTTATCGTAATCCTCGATGAGCCTCAGTCATACCCGATTTCGGGCGGTGTGCAGGCGGCTCCTGTGGTGCGTAAGATAATCGAAGAAACTCTGCCTTATCTTGAGGTCGAGCCGATTTATACAGAAGAAGAACTGAAGGCGAAGGATACAAATATGCCTGAGCTTACAGGTCTTACAGAAGCTGAGGCAGCGGCAGACCTCAGCGAACAGGGCTTCACAACATACCGCGTTGTTGGTGAAGGTGAAACTGTAACAGACCAGATGCCTTTTGCGGGCTCAGCTGTTCCGCCGGTGACAGAGGTGGTGCTCTATATGGGCGAAGCCAAGCCGGACAGAATGGTAACTGTGCCTGATCTCACAGGCTATACATACGCAATGGCGAAGCAGACTCTTGAAAACAGCGGTCTGTATATCAGCACAGGCGGTATCGTGCCTAATAAGAACCATGTTGTCAGAGGTCAGAGTGTAGCAGCACTTGATCAGGTGCCATACGGCTCTACAATCATCATCGAACTCTCCGACAAGAGCCAGAACGCCGCTACTTAACAGCCCGAGTGATGGATTTAGCTGGGGGGATTTCATAAGTAAGATTGAAGGTCCTGTGTGAAAATCTTATGATATAGGTAAACATTCTTAGAAATGTAACCTGCCCCAGTCTGTCCATTTGTGAGGAACGAACACACAAGGGGGTCCAGGGGGTGTCCCCCTCGGTCTGGTGATCAAACGGCCTGACCAGTTTGCAGTTTTTGCAACTTTTGGGCGGCCAAAAGTTGACGCCGTAGGCATCCCGAGCCTTGCGCTCGGTGGAGGGGCTTTCGATTTGATGTAACTTTACTCTGTAAAATATTTGATAAAAATAAACATATTTTTATCTCAAGCACCCGCCAACCCAATATCCCTTCAAAGCGAAATGAGGTGTTCTTTATGAAACTCGTTGAAATGCTTGGAAGTACAGACATCGTAAGGACGAATATGAGCCTCGATGCCGAAATAAAGGATATTAAATACAATTCAAAGAATGTTGAAAAAGGCGATGTTTTCGTCGCCATAAACGGCAATTCATCTGACGGAAAGCGGTTTATCGCAGAAGCTGTGAGCAAAGGTGCTCTGTGCATTGTCTGCGAAACCGAGCCTGACGGTGATGTGCCATTCGTGCTTGTGAATGACAGCCGTAAGGCTCTTGCCAGTATGTCAAAGCTTTTCTTCGGCTCGCCTGACGAAAAACTCATCATGACAGGTGTCACAGGCACCAACGGCAAAACGAGCACAACTTATTTTATCCGCCATATTTTAACAAAAAAATACGGCGAATGTGTCGGTCTTATCGGCACAAATCAGAATCTTGTGGGAAATAAATCAATCCCCGCGAAAAACACCACGCCGATGTCTTACGACACATACAAACTGCTTCGTGAGATGGTGGATAATGGCTGTAAATACTGCGTGATGGAGGTATCCTCCCACGCTCTCGCTCAGGACAGAGTGCATGGAATTCAGTTTGAATCAGGAATTTTCACAAACCTGACTCAGGACCATCTGGACTTCCATGGTACATTTGAAAATTACAGAAATACCAAGCGAAAACTGGCTGAAATCTCCGGGACTACTATTATAAATGCAGACGACGGAAATTTCAATGGCGTTGCGTGCAGGAATATTTTTACTTATTCGGCAAGGCGGAAAAATGCAGATATTTTCGCAAAAAATATCACTTTTAACGGCAATAAAACCCAATATGATGCCGTTTACAAAGGCAAAACCCATCACATAAGCATCCCGATTCCCGGAATGTTTACAGTGTATAACAGTATGGCGGCGATTTGTGCTGCAATTATACTTGGGGCTGAGATGAATGAGATTTCCCTCGGCTTACAGAGTGTAAAACCCATCATGGGTAGATGCGAATTTGTACCTGTAAACAAGCCTTTCAATGTGATTATAGACTTTGCCCATACGCCCGACGGAATGAAGTCGGTGCTCACTATGGCAAGGCAAATCACGAAGGGAAGAATAATCACAGTCTTTGGCTGCGGCGGAGACAGGGATAAGTCAAAACGCCCGATTATGGGCAAAATTGCTGCAGAATACTCCGATAAGGTCATAATCACATCGGATAATGCCCGGACAGAAAGCCCTCTTTCCATAGCGAAAGAGACTCTCGAAGGCATCGAAAACGCCGATGTGGATATGATTTTAGACAGGGAAAAAGCAATTCATTACGCTATGGATATTGCCCGAAAGGGCGACCTTTTGATGCTCCTCGGCAAGGGGCATGAGCTCTACATTGAAAAAGACGGAAAGCGCACATATTTTAATGAGCGTGACATCGTCATGAGTCATAAATAAACAAAACAAAAGAGAAGGAATGGAAAATTATGGGAAACTTGATCTTGTCTTTCGCAATATCTTTTATCGTGGCATATCTCATTGGTAAGCCTGTTATCAGAAAGCTTCAGCAGATGAAATTCGGCCAGAAAATCCTCGAAGACGGCCCAACATGGCACATGTCAAAGCAGTATACACCGACAATGGGCGGCTGGATTTTCATTGTTGCTATTTTCGTTGCAATCACTGTCGCTATGCTTTTTGACGGCGGCTTTGACTTCTATTCTGCCGACTTTATCGTGGCTGTCCTCGCTCTCGTTTTCGGCATAATCGGCGCAGTTGACGATATGGCAAAGATAAAAAAGAAGCAGAATGAAGGCCTCACAGCCATCCAGAAGCTCCTTCTCCAGATTGGCGCATCTGCAATTTTCATCACAGTGCTCCGCAATCTCGGCTACATCGAGCCTGAGATTTTCCTTCCTTTCTTCAAAATCAGCATCGCAGTTAGCTGGCCTCTCTTCCTCTGCTTTGCGATTTTCGCTATCGTAGCAATCGTAAACGCAGTTAACCTCACAGACGGCATCGACGGTCTTGCAACATCTGTAACAATGGTCGTCTCCCTCTTTTTCATCGCAATTTACACAGTCAGCGCAAAGGCAGGCGTGGTTGTGCCTCTCCGCTTTGTATTCGCACTTTTAGGCGGTCTGCTTGCTTTCTATCTCTATAACAAATTCCCTGCAAGAGTCTTTATGGGCGATACAGGCTCCCTCTTCCTGGGCGGCGCAGTTGCAGGCATGGCTTTCGCCATCAATGCGCCTTTCGCAGTAGTAACTGTCGGCATTATCTATGTTATCGAAACAGCTTCCGTTATCATTCAGGTTGGATATTTCAAGCTGACACACGGCAAGCGATTCTTTAAAATGACACCTATCCACCACCATTTTGAAATGTGCGGCTGGAGCGAAAAGAAGATCGGTCTTGTTTTCAGCCTTGTCACACTTATTGCATCCATTATCACATTCTTCGGAATGTAACATCTAATTCACCTTCTGAACGGAGGAAATCATCATCGAAAATCGTGAAAGAAAAATAAAACCGTCAAGAATGGACGAAAGTATGCTGTTCATAGTCATCATGCTTGTCGGCATCGGTCTGGTCATGCTTTATTCGGCAGGCTATGCCACAGCCGCCAGCAAAAAGGCTATGGAATATGACCCTAATTACTTCGTGAAAAATCAGAGTATCTATGCGGTCATCGGCTTTATCGGTCTTTATGTTGCGTCCAGATTTGACTATCATTTATATGCCAAGCTCAACCCTCTCATCGCGGCAGGCACACTTGTGCTCATGTATCTGACACCATTTATCGGTACATCTGTCAAGGGTGCGCGAAGATGGCTTTTCGGCTTTCAGCCTTCTGAAATCGCCAAGTTCGCCATCATCGTGTTCTTCGCCACAATGATGTGTAAAATGGGCAAAAAACGCATGAAAACCTTCCGCTGGGGCTTCTTGTTCTACCTCGGCTGTCTCGGCGTGCTTTTAGGCTCGCTGGTTTTGCAGAAGCACCTTTCTGCCATTATGATCATCAGCATCACCTGCGGCATTATGATGTTTGTCGGCGGCACGAGATTTGTCTATCTTGTCACCCTTGTTGGCATCGGTGTCACAGGCGCTGTGGCTTATATTCTGAAAAACTCATACGCAATGGCGCGAATCAAGGTCTGGCTCGATCCATTCTCTGATTTCCGCGGCGCAGGCTGGCAGGCATCCCAGTCGTGGATGGCTATTTCATCAGGCGGTCTTTGGGGTATGGGTCTCGGTCAGGGCAGACAGAAGCACCTTTTTTTGCCTGAGCCTGCCAACGACTTTATTTTCGCAGTAGTTTGCGAAGAACTTGGCTTTGTGGGCGCAATGCTCGTGCTTCTGGTCTTTGCATTCTTCATAATAAGAGGCTATGTCATCGCAATCAAGGCGGCTGACAAATTCGGTACACTTATCGCAACAGGCGTTACAACGCACATCGCTCTGCAGATTATCATGAACATCTGCGTTGTCAGCGGTCTTATGCCTGTTACAGGTATTTCTCTGCCGTTCTTCAGTTATGGCGGCACATCGCTCGTTGTGCTTCTGTGCGAAGTGGGCGTGCTTCTCAATATCTCCCGTTTCAAGGCGGTTCTGCCTTAGGAAGAAAATAAAAAACCGAAACATTCCGCCGTTAACGGCGGTTTAATGGAGGAATAATAATGAAGATATTATTTACCGGCGGTGGTACAGCAGGCCATGTAAATCCTGCCCTTGCCACAGCAAAATATATCAGAGAACTTGACGATACTGTTGAAATCCACTTTGCGGGCGCAAAGGGCGGTATCGAAGAAAAGCTCGTTAAAAGAGAGGGTTTCCATCTCTATACTTACGATGTAAAGGGTATTCAGAGAAGCCTTTCACCAAAGGGAATCGCGACTAATCTCATGCGCGTAAAAAACCTTTTCGGCTCTATAAAGGCTGCGAAAAAGGACCTCACCCTGTGGCGTCCTGATGTAATCATCGGTACAGGCGGCTACGCAAGCTTCCCTATGGTCTATGCAGGCGCAAAAATGGGCATCAAGACATCTATGCTTGAGGTCAACGCATATCCTGGTGTGGCTGTAAAATATCTGTCCCAGATGGTGGACAGCGTTATGATCAGCTTCAGGGAAACTGAAAAGCTTATTCCAAAGGCGAAAAAGACTATTTTCACAGGCTCGCCTATCAGAGGTGACATCATCAACGCTTCCGGCACCAATGTAAAAATGGAAATGTTTGGAAATGAGAAGCCGCTTCTTCTCTCATTCTGGGGCTCTGTGGGCGCTCAGTATATGAATGAAAAAATGTGCGATTTCATTAAAATTGCCCAGGAGGAAAACCTCTTTAATGTAATTCACGCAACAGGCGTGGAAGCTTATAAGTGGATGCCTCCTATGCTCAAGGAAAAGGGCGTGGATGTGGACGACCTTAAAAACATCCGCCTTATGGAATACATCTACGATATGGGCGAAAAGATGGCTGCGGCTGATATCATCATGTGCCGCGGCGGCGCATCCAGCCTTGCCGAAGTTTGCGCAGCGGGCAAGCCTTCTGTAATCGCTCCATCTCCTTATGTAACAGACAACCATCAGGAAAAGAATGCCCGTGTTATCGAAAAGAACGGTGCGGCTGTCGTTGTTCTTGAAAAGCAGATAAGCGGCAAGGATATGTATGAAACTGTCAAGAGCATTATTCTTGACAAGGAAAAGATGGCAGAAATGGGCAAAAATGCCAAGAAAATGGCTGTAACAGACGGCACAGAAAAGATTTTCAAGGAAATCCTCCGTCTTTATGATGAATCCCAGCGAGCATAATTCCATCCACAGCCTCCTTCTCGTAGAGGGAGGTGTCACGAAGTGACGGAGGGAGCGAACTTATTAAATGCTCCGCAGGAACCTCAATGCGCACAGCGCAATTCATTCACTATTCACATAATTTCACTTCATCACATAGTATGCGATATAAACATACTATCGAGGTGAAATATGAGCAAACTTATCATAGAAGGCTGTCCCCGTTTGTCGGGCAGTGTAAGCGCCAACGGCGCAAAAAACAGCGTACTGCCAATTCTCGCCGCCACTCTTATCAACGCAGGGGAGAATGTAATCCATAATTGCCCCGATTTGCGTGATGTCGATTCGGCAGTGAATATCCTGCGCCATTTAGGGTGCAAGGTGAGGCGTGAAGGCAAGACGATAATCGTCGACAGCAGTAATATTACAAGATACGATATCCCCGATAATCTCATGCGTGAGATGCGGTCGTCGGTGATATTTTTAGGTCCTGTGCTTGCCCGATGCGGCAAAAGCTCGATGAGCTTTCCGGGCGGCTGTGAGCTTGGTCCAAGACCGATAGATTTACATATTGACGCCGTAAAAAAGCTTGGAGTGAACGTCACCGAAAGCGGCGGCATTCTTGAATGCACCGCAGGAAAAATGACAGGGAGGGATATTGTCCTTTCCTTTCCCAGCGTAGGCGCAACGGAAAATATAATCCTCCTTGCCACAGCATGCCACGGCAGGACGAGGATAAGAAATGCCGCACAGGAGCCGGAAATCGACGATTTGATTGCCTTTGTCAATAAGGCAGGCGGTATGGCGGCAAGGCGCGGAAGCGAAATTGAAATAATCGGCACACAGACCCGTGAGCACACCGAGCATACCATAATGCCCGACAGAATCGAAACTGCAACCTATCTCTGTATGGCTGCGGCTGTCGGCGGCGATGTGGAAGTGAGGAATACTTTTCCACAGCATGTGGAAACAATCACCGAAGCGCTGACGCAGGCAGGGGCGGAAATCTCCATACATAAAGATATTATCCGCATAAAAAGAGATAAACCGCTGGGCAGCATAAAGCCTGTCCGCACAATGCCTTATCCCGGCTTCCCCACAGACGGGCAGGCGCCGCTTATGGCGGCAATGCTCAAGGCGAGAGGCTCGTCAATTTTTCTTGAAACAATATTTGAAAACCGTTACCGCCATGTCAGCGAGCTTATGCGAATGGGCGCAGACATAAAAGTGGCGGGCAGAGTGGCTGTTGTGGAAGGAGTCACAAAGCTTTTTGGTACAAAAGTCAAAGCAACAGACCTGAGAGGCGGAGCTGCAATGTGTATAGCCGCAATGACAGCTCTGGGAAGAACAGAAATCGAAGATGTTCACCACATCGACAGAGGCTATGAGAAGATCGAAAATGTTATCAACGCTTTGGGCGGCAGAGCATTGAGGGAATAATGCGGGGTATAATACCCCGCTTAAAGGAGAAAATTATGGAAAGAAGGAAACGCAGACGGAGACGAGACCCGTGGCTCGGCTTCAGCATATTGCTCAGGATAATGGGAGCCTGCGTGGTATGCTGTGCAATTTTCTTTGCGATGACCATCTTTTTTAAGATACAGAAAATCACTGTGACAGGTGACAACCCATATTCGGACGAAGACGTAATCGCGGCGTCCGGAGTGCAGATTGGGGAGAATACATTCTTCCTCAATAAGTTTGCAGCCATCGCAAAAATATATCAGGAATGCCCCTATATCGATACGACGGTGATGCGCAGACATCTGCCCAGCGAGCTTGAAATCGCCGTGACAAGATGCGTCGGCATTGCCCAGATTGAGTATAACGGATTCCCGTATATTATCGACAAAAACGGCAAAATTTTAGGGCAGAAAACGGCAGACGACACAAACCGCTATATCAACGTGCTGGGCTGTGAGCCGAACACCATGGAAATAGGCAAATACATAGATTTTTTACAAAAAGAAAAGGAAAAAACTCTGTTAAATGTCTTGCTCATGGCGCAAAAATATGGTATAATTAAACAGATAGAAAATGTAAATATTGAGAAGTTATATAATCTCACATTCGAGTACACAGACAGGTTCACTGTGCAGCTCGGTTCGGCTGAAAAAATGGAGGACAAGTTCAAGCTGCTGCTGGCAGTTGAAAGCGAGCTCGCCTCGGCTGAAAGAGGAACAATAGACATTTCAGACACGGAAAATATCCGTTTTCGTCCAAAATAAATAAAAATAAGGTGGAGGAAGTTTTATGGGCTTTGAATTTGACACAGGCGTTGAATCTAATGTAAATATTAAAGTTATCGGCGTAGGCGGCGCAGGCGGCAACGCAGTAAACAGAATGATCACATCCGGTCTCCGCGGTATTGATTTTATCGCAATCAACACAGACAAGCAGGCTCTCGATTATTCTGCTTCTACAATCAAGCTTCAGATCGGCGAAAAGATCACAAAGGGCCTCGGCGCAGGCTCCAATCCTGAAATCGGCTGCAAGGCTGCACAGGAAAGTGAAGACGACATCCGCGCTCTCCTTGAAGGCTCCAACATGGTCTTCATCACAGCAGGTATGGGCGGCGGCACAGGCACAGGCGGTGCTCCTGTAGTTGCTAAGATCGCAAAGGAAATGGGTGTTCTCACAGTTGGCGTTGTAACAAAGCCATTCAGCTTTGAAGGCAGAAAGCGCACAGACCATGCTGTTATGGGCATCAACAACCTCAAGGAAAATGTTGACGCTCTCATCATCATTCCAAACGACAGACTCAAGCTGGTTTCCACACAGAAGATCACATTCCAGAACGCATTCGAAATCGCAGACGGTGTTCTTCGTCAGGCTGTACAGAGCATTTCCGAGCTCATCACAGTTCCTGGTCTCATCAACCTCGACTTTGCTGACGTATGCACAGTTATGAAGGATGCAGGCTACGCTCACATGGGTATGGGCAGAGCAGGCGGCAAGGACAAGGCTGAAGTTGCTGCAAATATGGCTATCCAGTCCCCACTCCTCGAAACATCCATCGCAGGCGCACGCGGTGTTCTCGTAAATATCACAGGTTCTCCTGACATCGGTCTCGATGAAATCGACGTTGCTGCATCTATGGTAAGAGAAGCTGCTCATCCGGATGCACACATCATCTTCGGTGCTGCTATCGACGAAAACCTCGAGGACGAAGTACATATCACAGTTATCGCAACAGGCTTTGACGAAAAGAAGACAGCAAGCGCTGACGGTCTTTTCACAAATGTTATGACAAAGGCTGAAGAAGCTAAGAAGGAAGAACCAAAGCAGGAAGCTCCGGAAGTTGTTGCAGAAGAAAAGAAGCCTGAGCCAGAAGTAACTCAGGAAACAATCGACGACCATAAGGACGAGGAAGACGATTTCGATGTACTCCTCAGAATGTTCCAGAAGAAGAACAGATAATTACTTAAAAACAGAAAAGGGCGGAGCATATCCGCCCTTTGTTTGAGATTACAGAAAGGGGGCAGTCACTTGATCAATTTTTACAAAACTGCGGGCAGCAGCATCCGTGAAGTTGAAGAATACGAAGAAGGCGCATGGATCAATCTGATAAACCCTACCGAAGAAGAAATTTATATGGCAAGCCGTTTTACCGAAGCTGAAATAGTCTTCGTAAAAGCCGCGCTGGACGATGAAGAAACTTCCCGTATCGAAACCGAAGAAGAACAGACTCTCATCATCGTCGACGTTCCTATGGCTGAAAAGGAAGAGGACGGCACAGTCGTTTTCTCCACACTTCCATTAGGCGTTGTCATGACAAAAAAGGGCATCATCACAGTTGCCCTTAAAGAAACATCGGTTATCTCCGATTTTAAAAACGGCATAATCCGAGGGGTTGACACAATGCAGAAGACACGCTTTTTGCTGCTCCTTATGCTGAGAGCGGCAAACCGCTATCTTTTCCATCTGCGTCAGATCGAAAAGGCTTCCGACCGAAGCGAGGACGAGCTCTATAAATCCCAGCGAAATCAGGAAATCATGCAGCTCCTCAATCTGGAAAAATCCCTCGTTTACTTCTCCGCATCTCTTAAATCCTCCGAAGCAACCCTTGAAAAACTGCTCCGCGGCAGAATCATCAAGCTCTATGACGAGGACCAGGAATTGCTGGAAGACGTAATCATCGAGTTCAAACAGGCTATCGAAATGGCCGATATCTATACTCATACCCTCAACAGCACAATGGATGCTTACGCCTCCATTATTTCCAACAATATGAATCAGATCATGAAAGTCCTCACTCTGATGACAATTTTCATGACTATCCCAACGATTATATTCAGTTATTACGGCATGAATGTCACAAATCTGCCGATAGCTAATTCGATATTCCCGATTTTCATTTCGCTCATTGCAGTCGGAATAATCTGGCTGGTGCTCAAGAAAAGAGGTCTTTACTAATGCTTCTTGAAGAATTGCGCAAGCAGGTAGTTTTCTATGGCAATCAGATGATAAAAAGTCAGCTGACTATGAATACAGGCGGCAATGTTTCGGCACGCGACCGCAAGACAGGGCTTATTGCCATCAAGCCTACATCAAAGCACTATGAGCTTTTAAGGCCTGAGGACATCACAGTCATCGATATGGACGGCAATATCATCGAAGGTGAGTTCAAGCCTTCCAGCGAGTGGCGAATGCACGCCGCGATTTACAAGAAATATCCACGCGTGTGCGGCATTGTCCATTGCCATTCGATTTACGCAACGGCTATGGCTGTGGCAGACGAGGAAATTCCGCTTATCAATCACGAGCTGTGTATGTACTGCACTCAGCCTGTCAAGGTGATGCCGTTTGCAATGCCGGGCACAGACCAGCTTGGTACAAGCGCCCTTGAAGGCATGGAGTGCGGCAATAACGTTGCATTGCTTAAAAATCACGGTACAGTTGCAATGGGCGCAACATTATGGCACGCATTCGATGCGGCCTGCGCCGTTGAACAGGCGGCGAATGCCTGGTTTATTGCAAAACAGATGGGCAATGTGAATATCCTGCCGGAAGAAGGCAGAAAAAAGCTCCGTATGTATGACCCGCTTATGGGTGAAGACACAGGCGAAATCGTTGAAATAAAAGCTGTGTAAAGTATTTATAATATTGCAGAATATAGTATATGAAGTAAGACTGTGCCCTGTAAGGTAACCCACCCCAACCTGTCCATATGTGAGGAACGAACACACAAGGAGTCCAGAGTGCTCTCTGGTCCCGTGATCAAACTGCGTG
>JAFSBG010000170.1 GCA_017441945.1 Clostridia bacterium | reverse complement strand
AGATAAGTCTGAAGGAATACATAGACCCGTTTACGGGTAAAAAGAGTAAGTAAAGGCAAAAAAACAGGCCGCTTTAGCGGCGGTCTGTGAAAGTTATGCGATTGGTGGCCTTTCAGTGCGCCTTAAGGCGCTGGCCGGTACGGTGCCCTTCTAGGGCTATTTCAAGCCACCAGTTGAACTGGTGGTTGTTGACTATGCAAAAATCCAATATTTACAGTTTTTTACTTTCATTCCGCCCCGTAAAATGGTATGATAATAGTATAGGAAATCCAAAGCCTTCCCCTTGAGGGGAAGGTGTCTTGCATCGCAAGACGGATGAGGTGGTGCCGAAGGCATAAATAATCGGACAATTCCTGAATTGTCCCTACATATTTGAAAGGAGTAAAAATATGCAAAATCTCCAGACAATCATAGATAATGCAAAGAAAATCGTCTTTTTCGGCGGTGCAGGAGTCAGCACAGAGAGCAATATCCCTGACTTCCGCAGTGTAGACGGACTTTATAACCAGAAATATGACTATCCGCCTGAAACAATACTGAGCCACGGCTTTTTCAAAAGCCATCCGGAGGAGTTTTTCAACTTCCACCGCGATAAGATGATCGCCCTCTGGGCAAAGCCAAACAAGGCCCATCTCAAGCTTGCCGAAATGGAAAAGAAGGGCAAGCTCATCGGTGTCATCACACAGAATATCGACGGACTCCATCAGGCGGCAGGCTCTGTCAATGTAATGGAGCTCCACGGCTCAGTACACAGAAATTTCTGCACAAGCTGTGGAAAAATGTATGATGCCGCCTATATCAAAAACTCCACAGGTATTCCACGCTGTGAGAAGTGCGGCGGCATGATAAAGCCGGACGTGGTGCTTTACGATGAATCCCTCAATATGGATACCATTGACAGAGCTGTCGATGCCATCGCAGAGGCCGATACAATGATAGTTGCAGGCACAAGCCTTACAGTCTATCCTGCGGCAGGTCTGCTCCGCTATTTCCGCGGAAAAAATCTCGTCCTCATAAACCGTGACGAAACCCCTTATGACAATTACGCCACCCTCGTCATTCACGATAAAGTCGGCGAAGTATTGGATAAAATCAAGCTGTAAATTATAAAAAGCCTCTCCTGTTTCAGGAGAGGTGGCACGCGGCAGCGTGGCGGAGAGGTAAACTTAGTAAATCTCGCCGCAGATTTCTCGAAAGCAGGGAATCTTCTGGTTTCCTGTTGAACACGGTTCTGCTCACTGATAACGAGGGAAAATTCCGGGAAGACCGAAAAATCCTTGCCTCCCTCTGAGGAGGGAGGTGCCCGAAGGGTGGAGGGAGAGAAAACTAATAATTCCGCCGCAGGCACATTCGTGAACTGCCGCTATAAAAATATCCGCAACGAAAGGAGAATCATACATTGCCAATTTACCTGCTTCTCATCGCAATCATCATCTTTATATGTGTACTTCTCAATAAAGTCTCAGGCAAACTGGGCATCCCTGTGCTGCTTGCCTTCATACTTTTGGGCATGTTCTTCGGCTCTGACGGCGTGGTGAAAATACCCTTTGAAAACTATGCCTTCGCCGAGCAGATATGCTCGATAGCCCTCATTTTCATCATGTTCTACGGCGGCTTCGGCACAAACTGGAATGAAGCCAAGCCCGTCGCCAGAAAAGCCATCGTGCTTTCGACAGTGGGCGTCCTGATGACAGCAGGGCTGACAGGTCTTTTCTGCCATTTCGTGCTGAAAATCGACCTGCTCGAAAGTATGCTCATCGGCTCGGTCATTTCTTCGACCGACGCCGCATCGGTCTTCTCCATTCTCCGTTCGAGAAACCTCGGTCTCAAAGACAATACAGCATCGCTTCTTGAAGTTGAAAGCGGCAGTAACGACCCTTGCTCATATATGCTTACAGCAATTTTCATCGCCGCAATCAAAGGCGGAATGAGCACAGGCGAGCTGTTTTATCTCATATTCGCCCAGGTGGCTTACGGTCTTGTCTGCGGTTTCGCAATAGCCGCCGTCAGCGTATTTCTGATGAAGCGAATCCGATTCACAACAGAGGGCTTCAGCTCAATTTTCGCCGTCGGCATAGCCCTCCTTGCGTATGCGCTTCCTGCAAGCATAGGCGGCAACGGCTATCTCAGCGCATACATAGTGGGTATAGTTTTAGGCAACGCCCACATCAAAAACAAGAAAAAACTGGTAATTTTCTTCGACGGCATCACAGGGCTTATGCAGATATGCATCTTCTTCCTGCTCGGTCTGCTGTCCTTCCCGTCAAAGCTTCCGGGCATTGCAATGACAGCCCTGCTCATTGCGGTATTCATCACATTTATCGCCAGACCGCTTACAATTTTCACACTTTTGGGCAAGTCGGGAATAGGGCAGAAAATGCTCGTTTCATGGTCGGGCTTGCGCGGCGCCGCATCCATCGTTTTTGCAATTATGGCAGAAATGGCGATAAATACAACTCTGGACATATTTCACATCGTCTTCTTCATTGTACTATTTTCCATTCTTTTACAGGGATCCCTCATTCCTGCCGTTGCGAAAAAGGTAAATATGACAGACGAAGATGCCGACGTTATGAAAACCTTCAACGACTATGTAAGCAAACCTATCGGCTTTGTCCGCTTCACAATTCCAATGGGGCATCAGTGGTGCAATAAGGCGCTCCGCGACCTGTGGATTCCGCCCGATATGCTCTTTGTCCTCATTAAAAGAGGGGACGAAAACATCCTGCCAAAGGGCGATACAGTGCTGATGGCATGGGACAGCGTAATCGCCTGCGCCTCCCAGTTTGAAGACCGTGACGGCATAATCCTCACCGAAATCGAGGTCACAAAGGACAGCCATTACAACGGCAGTACCATAGCCGACCTGCCAAACGACAACGGCGGCCTTATCATTATGATTCAGCGCAAGGATGAGATAATCATTCCGAATGGCGACATCAGACTGCAAAAGGGCGATATTTTAGTTACAAATCAGGGGCTTTAATATGAAAGAAATGACAGTTGAGCATGATTTTGCTCCGATTTTCGACGAAAACTCAAGAATACTTATCTTAGGCACAATGCCATCGGTCAAATCCCGTGAGCAGGGCTTTTACTATGGTCACAAGCAGAATCGCTTCTGGAAAGTCCTTGCAAATGTGACGGGGGACACGCTTCCGCAGACCATAGAGGAGAAAAAGGCGTTTCTTCTCCGCAATAAAATCGCAATATGGGACGTTATCAAAAAATGCGACATCATAGGCTCAAGCGATGCAAGTATTAAAAATGCCGAAGCGAATGATATTGCACAGCTTGTGGAAAGCACGAATATCACGAAGATTTATGCCAACGGAAAGGCGGCGAAAAAGCTGTACGACAGCCTTGTGAAATGCGATATGGAGGCAATTCTCCTTCCGTCAACAAGCCCGGCAAATGCTGCATTTTCCCTCGAAAAGCTCACCGAAAAATGGAGCGTTATACTGGAGGAATTATAACAGATAAGAGGATTTATAACAGATAAAATGTAGGGGCGGGTTTCCATGCCCGCCCGCAAATAAACATCATACAAAACAAAAAAGCAGGACGATTTCGCCCTGCTTTTTAATATTCTCTTATAACAGCCTCCCCTGTGCAAGGGGAGGGGGAACATCGGAAGGATGGTGGAGGGGTTGTAAACTTACCCGATCACCCTATTTATCTTCATTATCCTTCATTATTTTCTCAAGCTGAGCCTGCTTTTTTGCTTCCTTCTTAGCCTTGCGTGCAGGAGCAGTCTTGCGGACTACCTTGACGCCGAAGATAATCACAATCGCGAATGTGATGAAGAATGGCAGACCGTGCGTGAAGAATACCGCTGCATCAGCAAGGAACTGACCGTAATCTTCAATACCGCCCTTGAAAGCCTTGCTCATACGTGTGAAGAAGCTGTCCTGTTCAGTAGGTGTGTACTGCTTGACTTCGTTGAGATTGATGTGAACTGTGCTGTAAGCAACCTCATTGTCCCAGTTTTTAAGCTGAGAAGTTATCGAGTTTATCTGCCAGCGCACATTTGCAAGACTTTCCTCAATGCGAATCATATCGTCAAGCTTTGTAGCCTTTTCAAGCATTTCAAGAAGTCTTTCGTGCTGAATGTTCAGCGAATCGAGCTGGAGGGAAACGTCGTTGTACTGCTGAGTGATGTTTTCAACGTATGAGTTCTGATTCTGCACAACGCCCCATTCAGGAGCCTTGTCGAGAAATTCATTGTAATTCTGCTGAGGAATACGAGCTGTGATAGACGCTCTGCGTGTACCCGTGTAACGTGTTCCGTCATAGCGGTCATAGCCCGAATTGGAAGAAAGGTCGGAGCTTTCGATAAAGCCGCCAACTTCGCGGATGTAATTCTGAATGGAAGCTATTGCTGTGTCATACTCCATGGTTTCAAGTGTCACATGAGCTGTGTAAATCAGCTTTTCCTCAGGATTTGTCACCTCAGGAGTTTCAGCGCCTTCGCCGAGAGCGCCGTTTTCCATCGGAGCTTCGGTGGCCGTTTCGCCTTTAAAGTCAACAAAAGAATCCATAGCAGCTGCAGCAGTTGTAGCGGTAACATACATATTGTCCTGAGCCATACTTTCTGCCTTTGCGCCGCAGCCTGTGAGAATAAGTGAACAGATAAGGGTTAAAATGAGCAAAGTATTTAATCGTTTCATAATATTTCCTCCTGTCTTTTACTTATTAAGACTGGATTTTGGGACATTTTGTTCCGTCTGTATCCAATATTTTTTTAAAATAGTATTAAAAATACTTAAAACTTCAAAATAATATTGCGTTATGTGACTTTTAGTGGTATAATACTGATATATATGTACACTTGTACTTTAACTTTTGATTCTCAATATATGCAGAAAAGTGCGCGGTATTTCGGTTCGCGCGAAAACTAACGGAGGTAATATGGAAATCAATAACGAATACGGCAAAGTAACACTTTCTGACGACGTTATCGCTTCTATCGCAGGCAACGCAGCTATCAACTGCTTCGGCGTAAAGGGCATGGTGCTCGTCTCCCTCAAGGATGGTCTTGTGCACCTTCTCAAGAAGGAATATATGCAGAAGGGCGTCAAGATCGGCAAGTTCGAAGAAGGCATCACAGTCGAACTTCACATCGCTGTTAACTACGGCGTAAACATCACAGCAGTCTGCCAGTCTATCATCAACGAAGTGCGCTATAATGTAGAGCGTATGTCTGGTGCAAATGTTCTCAGCGTTGATATCTACGTAGACGATATTCGCATGGATTAGGAGGCATTCTGTTTTGAGTAAAGTAATTAACGGTGAATTATTTAAAAATATGATGACTCTCGCAGCATCCGCTGTTGAGGAAAGCAAGGAACAGCTCAACTCTCTCAATGTTTTCCCTGTTCCTGACGGTGACACAGGTACAAATATGTCTCTCACTCTCAACGCAGCTGCAAGAGAACTGGCTAAATACGAAGAGCTCACACTCTCGAAGGCTTGCGACATCACATCAACATCCCTCCTCAGAGGCGCACGCGGCAACTCCGGCGTTATCACATCCCTCCTTTTCAGAGGTCTCACAAAGGCTATGAAGGAAATGGAAACAGCCGGCGCTGTCCACTTTGCAAACGCTCTCGCGGAAGGTGTAAAGACAGCATATAAGGCTGTTATGAAGCCTGCAGAAGGCACAATTCTCACAGTTTCCCGCGTTTCCGCAGAAGCTGCTGTCAAGGCTGCCGAAGAAGGCAAGAACCTTGACGAAGTTATCGAAATAGCTATCGAAGCTGCCAAGATCGAGCTTCCTAACACAATGGAGCTCAACCCTGTCCTCAAGAAGGCAGGCGTTGTCGACGCAGGTGCATTCGGCTATATCGTAATCATGGAAGGCGTACAGGCTGCTGTAACAGGCAAGAAGCCTGACAACTCCTTCAAGCCTGAAGAAAAGGTAAAGAGCGCCGCTGATTCGGGCGTTGACTACCTCGTATTCGACGAAAGAGACATCACATTTGCATACTGCACAGAGTTCATCTGCGAAAGAACAGATAAGGAAAAGTCTGTGCCTATGTTCAGAACATTCCTTGACAGCATCGGCGACAGCGTCGTAGTTGTTGACGATGACGAGTTCATCAAGGTACACGTTCATACAAACAACCCGGACAAGGCTCTCGGCGAAGCTCTCAAGTTCGGCCGTCTTTCCCGCATCAAGATCGAAAATATGCGTGAACAGTTCGAAGAACTTGCAAGAGAACAGGGTCTCAGAGTTGTCGACGCAGCTGACCTTGAAAAGCAGGAAGAAGCTCCTGAAGTCAAGAAGGCTGAAATCGAAAAGAAGTACGGCTTTGTATCTGTTGCAGCAGGCGAAGGTCTTGAAAGCGTATTTATGGACCTCGGCGTTGACAATATGGTCAAGGGCGGCCAGACAATGAACCCATCCACAGAAGACATTCTCAACTCTGTTGATATGACTCCTGCAGAAGTTGTTTTCGTTCTTCCAAACAACAAGAACATCATCATGGCGGCAGAGCAGGCAGCTCTCATCTGTGAGGATAAGAAGATCGTTGTTGTTCCAACACGCTCTGTCCCACAGGGTATCTCCGCTCTCCTCGCATTCGATCCTGACGCTGAAGTTGAAGACAATAAGGAAGCTATGACAGAAGCTGCAAAGAGCGTTGTAACAGGTCAGATGACTTATGCGGCTCGCGATGCTGAAATCGACGGCAATAAGATCACACAGGGCGACTTTATGGCTCTCGTAAACGATAAGCTTCTCACAACAGATGCTGACGCAGACGTTGTCATCGAAAAGATGGCTGCAAATATGTGCGAAGGCAAGGATGAATGCTTCATCACAATCTTCTACGGCGAAGGTGCTGACGAAGAAAAGGCAAATGCTGTTGCAGAAGTATTCCAGAAGTGCGCACCAGACGGCGAAATCAATGTAATCTGCGGCGGTCAGCCTGTATATTCCTACATCGTTTCAGTAGAATAGGAGAAACCTTATGAAAAATAAGACAAAAGCAGTTTTTCTTGTGCTTTGTATATTTATGCTTGCTTGTTTTTCGGGATGTAATAAAAACCAGGGGGCGACAGAAAGCACAACTGCCGCTCCTGTGACAACTGCTCCGACAGAGGCCACAACTGCGGCTACAGAGGCGACAACGGCCGCCACAGAAAGTGAAGAGAGCACAGCCTATGATTTCACAAGCATAGGCCTTTCGGAAACTCTCTATCTGGAAGCTGAAGAAGGCAAGGAAGGCACAGTCGTGCTCTGTGAAGCCGATATCAACTTCCCTCACATCGAAGGCGACGACGAAAACATCATGAACATCAACTCTTTCTATGAGAATGTTCTTGAGGAGCAGACAATATTTTTCCGCGAAGAGTTCTATACAATGGCAAATGACAGCTATGAGTTTGCCAAGGAAAATGAGAGCGAATACATCGAGTTTTTTATGCAGTCAGATTTCTGGGTTGCATGCAACGATGAAAAGCTGTTTTCGGTAGTCCGTTCCCATTCGGAATATGACGGCGGCAATTCGGCTCACACAACTCTCGCCAGCGAAACTTTCAATAAGGAAACAGGCAGCATGATGGAGCTTTCCGAGTTTTTCTCTGTAGAGCAGAGCGAATATAAGGACAGGCTCGTAAAAATCATGGTGGAGCAGGCAAAGGAAAAGTCCGATCTTTTCGAAAATTATGACCAGCTCATCGCCGAAACCTTTGCTGAAAGAGATTTCTACATACACAAGGATGAGCAGACAGGGGAGATGTTCCTCGTAATCGTCTATCAGCCTTATTCCATCGCCCCTAACAGCACAGGCATCGTGGACTTCTTCATCAGTATGGAAGAAATTGCCGACATACTCAAATAAGGTGTACTATGGAAAAAAACCAGATCTATAAGGCTGAGATAACAGGCTATAATGCCGATGGTCTCGGGCTTTGCAGAATTGAAAATATGGTATGTTTCGTAAAAGGCAGCGTCCGTCAGGATGTCTGCCTTATTCGCATTGTAAAGGTGCTTAAAAACGTCTGCTACGGCATCGTGGAGGAAATTATAAAGCCTTCGCCTTCCCGTATGGCGTCAGCCTGCCCTCATTTTCCAAAGTGCGGCGGCTGTGACTTCCACCATATGACCTACGATGAAGAATTGTGGTTTAAAAAGGATAAGGTGGAAAGGGCGCTGAGAAGCATTGCGGGCATCGAAACAGAGGTCACAATGGCAGGCTCCCGCCATGTCAGCCATTACAGAAACAAGGCTCAGTACCCCGTCGCTCTCCGCGACGGCAAGGTGGTCACAGGCTTTTACAGAGCGAGAAGCCACGATGTCATTCCGATGGACAACTGCCTTCTCCAGAAGGAAACAGCCAATCAAATCGCCCTTTTTGTCTGTGATTTCTGGCAGAAAAACAGCCTTTCGGTCTATGACGAGATAGCCCACAGGGGCGTACTGCGCCATATCTACATCCGCTCAGGCAAGGACGAAGTACAGCTCGTCCTCGTTGTCACACAGCGGGATGTGAAGAAGCTGAAAGTATTTATCAGCGAAGTCACAGCGGCATTCCCGATGATTTCATCGGTGATTCTCAATATCCATCCGGACAAGACAAATGCCGTTCTCGGCAAGACAAATATTACAGTTTATGGAAAAGACACCCTCACAGGCGAGATGTGCGGAAATCTTTTCGAGATTTCACCGCCTGCATTTTTCCAGATAAATAAGGAGCAGGCCGAAACGATTTACGACCAGGCTCTCGAATATGCCGAGCTCGACGGCACACAGACGGTGCTCGATTTGTACTGCGGCATCGGCACCATAACTCTCCACCTTGCAAAGAAGGCGAAGAAGGTCTACGGCATCGAAATCGTGCCGGAAGCCATCGAAAATGCCAAACTCAACGCACAGCGCAACGGCATCGAAAATACAGAGTTTTTCTGCGCTGACGCAGGTAAGGGCGCAAATATGCTCATTCAGAAGGGCGTAAAGCTTGATGTAATCTGTGTCGACCCACCGCGCAAAGGCATGGACCAGAATACGATAGATGCAATCCTCGCCCTCGCGCCGCAGAAGGTCGTCTATGTAAGTTGTGATTGCTCCACAATGGCTCGCGATGTGAAAATCCTTGAAGAAAACGGCTATAAACTCAAAAAAGCCTCCGCCTTCGATATGTTCCCACGCACAAGCCATGTCGAAAGCTGTGCAGTGCTTTATAGGGAATAAAGAGGTACAGAAATGTATTTTGGCATTTACAGTTTTTATTATACAGAAATTGCAAAATATAAAAAGTTTGTGCGCAATCAGCTTATATTGATGCTGAGAAATGAAGAAAACCGAACTGTCACATTTGATTCTGATGGGCTTGCACGCCTGCTTCTGGTCGATGCTGATAATATCGGCGGTGAATGTTATACAGAAGAGGATTATGCAGTCATAAATCCGATTCTCGATGCTTTTCTGGCAGGCGAGAGCCTTACATATACTCTTTCGAGAGAGGATGCGCAGATGTTTCTCGACCTTGCTATGAAAAGAAGGCTTGATATTGAACAGAATGAAAAGCTGGCAGTAAAACTTGCGGAATATTATAATGAAAACCAGCAGAATGAACTGCTGAGAATAGATATGAATATTTTCCGTGAGGTCTGCAAGAGCATAGATCAGTCAAAAATATAAAAACCAATCACTAAACGGCAGTAACCCTGCCAGACCAAACAAAGCCTCCCTTGTGTAAAGGGAGGGGGACCATCGGAACGATGGTGGAGGGATTGTAAACAAATAACCCAATAAAACGGCAGCAACCCTGCCGTTTTTCTTTTGTCAATTTTTGACAACACATTGTACCGGTGCTATAATTTACTCATCAAAATCCTGTTTTACGGAGGAAATTATGGAAAAACTTCTCTATATCGACGCTTGTTTCAGAGAAAACGAGTCGCGTACACGCAGAATTGCCGCCCCTGTTGTGGAGGCTCTCAAAAACCGCTATGATGTTGAAACTATAAATCTCAATGACCTTGAGCTCATTCCCGTTATGTCGGACGAAATTGCAAAGCGCCTCGGCGGCAAACCAAGCAAGGAGTCCCTCGAATGGGCAAATAAGGTGAAAAATGCCGACCGTATCGTGATAGCCGCCCCATTCTGGGATATGTCCATTCCATCTGCCCTCAAGGTTTTCATCGAGCTTTGCTCGATTTTCGATGTGACATTCACATCGGACGACAAGACCTGCTACGGTCTTTGCAAGTGCAAAAAGCTGCTGTTTATCACAACCCGCGGTATGAATATCCCTACAGGCGACGTCCGCGAGCAGGCAACATCCTATCTTAAAGCACTTTCAACTCTCTGGAATCTGGGTGAGCTGGAAGTTATCGCAAGACAGAATTTCGACTATCTCCCGGCTGCAATCATCGAAAAAGAAATCCAATCAGCCATCGCAGAAGGCATCGAAATGACAAAGACATTTTAAAACAACCCCAAAAAACGGCAGTTTTACTGCCGTTTTTT
>JAFSBG010000169.1 GCA_017441945.1 Clostridia bacterium | reverse complement strand
GATCATGTCCTGGTCTGGTGCTACAAACCCTAACTACACACTCACACAGAACTTCCACACAGAATCCGGCGGTGCTACAGGTAACCGTGGCTGGTACTCCAACCCAGAAGTTGACGCTATGATCGTTGAAGCTCGTGGTGAATTCGATACAGAAAAGCGCAACCAGATCTATAAGGATATCCAGGCTAAGCTCATGGAAGAATCCCCATGGATCCCACTTCTCCAGCAGACATACGTTGCAGGTATGAAGAAGGGTGTTGACGGCGTTGAAATGTACAAGACAGGTTCCCGTTACTACCACAACGCAGTTGTTTACGAAGACTAATTCTTAGTCAGAGTTTATAACTATACCTAAACAAATCAAAGGCTACGGCTTATGCCGTAGCCTTTTTTGCTGTGCGCGGGTCTGTCATTCTGAGGGCGAAGCACGAAGAATCTCCTGATAATTCGTACAATCTGAACACAATGAATAATATTACAATTTAATGCAAAATATACCATTTTACCCTGCCAAAACATTGCAATTTGCCTTAAAAAGTAGTATAATCTATACAGAATAAAACGAAAAGAAAGGCAATGAAATGAAGAAAAACAGCAAATTCACCATCTTCCTCATTATTCTCATGGGCTTCAATGCGGCAGCAAGCTTTGCCCATCCTGTAACACCGACCCTCATCGTTGAAAGAGGGCTGGACAGCTCGATGTTCGGTGTGGCTCTCGCGGCAATGATGACATCTAACTTCCTGTTCTCCCCATTCTGGGGTAAGCTTTGCGCTTATATTCCAACAAAGCGCGTAATTCTTATATGCAGCCTCGGTTATGCTGTGGGACAGATGATTTTCGGTGCAGCCACAACTGAGCTTATGGTTGTCGGCGGCAGAATGTTCGCCGGTATTTTCACAGGCGGCGTGTTCACAGCCTTCTCAAACTATGTAATCAACACATCTCACCCTGACCTTCGTGGTAAGAATCTCACTCTTATGGTAACTGTCCAGAATGTCTGCGGCGCAGTCGGCTATTTCCTCGGCGGTATGATGGGCGTTATTTCTGTCGAATTCGCATTCATCTGTCAGGTTATCGTGCTTGCAGGCACAGGTATCCTGTTCTATATCCTCTGTGAAGACGATACACAGTACAAGCACAAGCCTGAAAAGAAGCTTTCTGTCAGGGATGCAAACCCATTCTCGGCATTTATGGCGGCAAAGAGCTTTATGACACCGATGCTTTTCCTTATTTTTGCTATGGTTGCTATCGCAGGTGTCGGTCAGAACTCCTTTGAGCAGTGTTTCAACTATTATATCAAGGACCAGTTCAACTTGTCCTCGGTTTATAACGGCAATATCAAGGCGGCTATCGCGGTTCTCAGCCTTGTTCTCAACTCCACACTCTGTATGTGGATGCAGAAAAAGACCAACACAAACAAGAGCTTTATGTGGATCATGTATGCCCAGACAGCTCTGCTTGTGATTCTCCTCACATTCAGAGAGCTTTCCATCACAATCATCTGCGACGTTTTGTTCTTCAGTATTAACGCAGTAAGACTTCCAATTCTCCAGACAATGACTTCTATGAGAACAACACCGGAAAACAGCAATCAGGTCATGGGCTTCTATCAGTCGATGACATCTCTCGGCGGCATTTTCGGCGCTCTGTTTGCAGGCCTTATCTACAAGGTAAATCCAATGTATCCGTTCATTCTTGCGGCGGCTGCATTTGTTGTGGCAACACTCATCGGCTTCACTTATGTGGGCAAATACAAGAAGGAAAAAGCTGCAAAGTAAATATAAAAGCCTCGCAAAGCGGGGCTTTTTTCTTGCAAAAAATGGCGAAAGGGTGTATAATTGCTCCATGAGTTATATTTTTTCAAGGAGATTTTTATGAAGAAAAACAAGCTTATGGCTTATTTCTGCGTAATTGTGCTGTTCTATCTTGCGGCAAATTTTGCACACCCTGTAACGCCGACTCTCATTGTCGAGCGAAACCTTGACAGCTCGATGTTCGGCGTGGCTCTCGCGGCTATGATGTTCGTCAACTTTCTGTTTTCGCCGCTGTGGGGCAAGCTCTGTATGTACATTCCGACAAAGCGAATCATGCTCATCTGCGGCATCGGTTATGCTGTCGGTCAGGCGATTTTCGGCATGGCGACAACTGAGATCATGGTTGTCGGCGGCAGAATGTTCGCAGGTATTTTCACAGGAGGTATGTTCACAGCATTCTCAAACTATGTTGTCAACACAAGCCCTGACCAGAACGAGCGTGGACAGAATCTTACGATTCTCGTAACTATCCAGAATGTTGCCAGCGCAGTCGGCTACTTCATAGGCGGTATGATGGGCGTTATTTCTGTGGAATTTGCCTTTATCTGCCAGATTGTCTGCCTCGTTATCGCAGGCGTGCTCTTCTTCCTCTGCTGTGAGGACGATACAAAGTACAAGCACAAGCCTGAAAAGGCGCTGACACTCAAGGATGCAAACCCGTTTGCGGCTTTCCTTGCAGCGAAAAGCTTTATGACACCGATGCTTTTCCTCATCTTTGCAGTTGTTGCAGTTGCAGGTATCGGTCAGAACTCATTTGAGCAGTGCTTCAACTATTACATCAAGGACCAGTTCAATATGAGCTCGGTTTACAATGGCATTTTCAAGGCGGTAATCGCTGTTGCCAGCCTTGTTGCCAACGCCACACTCTGTCTGTGGATGCAGAAGAAGACCGACACAAACAAGTCATTCCTGCCTCTTATGGCGGTGCAGACGGTCTTTCTCGCCTTCGTACTTGTAAACTCCTCTATCGCAAGTTTTGCCGTCTGTGACGTCATGTTCTTCGCTCTCAATGCGGTGCGTATGCCGCTTCTGCAGAATATGGTCGCCATGAGAACAACACCGGAAAACAGCAATCAGGTCATGGGCTTCTATCAGGCTATGAACTCTCTTGGCTCGATTTTCGGCGCACTGTTTGCAGGGCTCATCTACGACATGAATCCAATGCTGCCATTTATACTGGCGGCTGCGGCTTACGGCATCTCGGTGCTTATAGGCGGGGTTTATGTGGGAAAATATAAGAAAAATAAAGCATAAGATAAGAAAAAGCCACCCATTTGGGTGGCTTTTATACTTATTGGATAGCATCGCAAATATAATAGTCTCTTATACAAAGCACCGGCATTTTCCGCTTTCTGCGAATTCATTTCGCGGAAAGTATGGCATCTTCAATAGGTGAAGAGTCTTTGAAAAATCGGGGACCCCATTGAGCCTGCTCAATGGGGAGAGCGAAGCGACTATTACTTGTGGAGCTTCTGGAGGTGAGCCATGGAGCCGTACTTCTCCTGAATCTTTTCCCATTCTTCCTTATCGTAGAGCTGGCAAGTGCCTGCGCCGAAACGCTTTGCAACTTCGAGCATGAAGCGTGCAGCTTCTTCACAGTCTGTGAAGTGGCTTGCGCCCGATGCACAGCCTGCTACCATTGTCTGAGCTGTGATAGCTACGCCGACAACAGGAGCGTCTGTTGCAGTTGCTGGCTGGAGAATGGAGTTGAGGTGGTAAAGGTCATTGCCGTATGGTGTGATGTCCTGAGTTGTGAGAGCGAATACCTTTGGAAGTTCGCCTGTTGTTGTGGACATAATGTCGAGAAGGTCTTCACTTGTTCTGAGGATGTAGCCCTGCTTAACTGTTGGGGAGATAGCGAAACCGCGGTGGTTGAAGATGCGGTTGCCCTTTGTTGTGTCAACAGAGAGGATACCGTCCAGCTCAGGTGTAACTTCTTCTGCGTTGACCTGTGCCATGTTAACTGGAGAGCCCATGAATGGAACAGGGAAGTGTGGAGAAGTTGGAGCATTAGGACAGATGTGTGTGGAAATGAATACGTCGCCAGGGAGGAAATCGCCCTTGTTCTGCATATCGAGGATCTTGGATGCAAGTGTGATAGCAACGAGAGCGCCGTCACCGTCGGATACAAAGCCGATCATTTCTGGGCGAGCGCCGATACCGCCGAGTCTGCCGAGAAGGCCGAGTGTTGGAGCTGTGCCGCCGTTCTTCTTGCCGTTTGTACCTGGGATCCAGATCTTGATCATGTCTGTAACACCCTTAGGACCGACGAGAGGTTTGACCACGATTTCTGTTTCTGGGCGGATAGCCAAGAGATAATCCTTTACCTTCTGACCGTTTACATTTGCGTCATCGAGAAGGTCAAAAACTTCAATGATCTGTTTGATAAGCATGATAGTTTCTCCTTTTTTTGTTTTTGCAGGGAGTGATATCTCTGCGTATATTTTAATAATTTAATTACGATGGGTAATTGGAAATGAATTGAATATGCGAAGAATTATAGTTTACCACACGGACGCCGAGGGCGTCGTCCCCTACGGGGTTTGTGCGTTTGCGGGGATGAAGATTTTGATTAAAGGGGGTTAACTTCTTTTTAGCCTCCTTCTCATAGAGGGAGGTGGCGGCGAAGCAGTCGGAGGGAGCGAAACCTCTTTAATCCGTCAGAGCATAATTTCACTATTCACTCTTACAATCCCTCCACCACCAAAGGTGGTCCCCCTCCCTTTACACAAGGGAGGCAGTGAGAGGGGCGATTATTCTTCTGTTTCGTTTGTTTCAACTGTTTCAACAACTTCTGCAACAGCTTCTTCCTCGTCTTCCTTGAGGGCGCGTGTAATGGAGATAACCTTTACATCGTCGGCAAGACGCATAAGACGGACACCCTGAGAAGCTCTGCCGCAGACTCTGATATCTTCAACGCCTGTGCGGATGATGACACCGTTGGATGCGATCATCATAACGTCTTCGTCGCCGTGTACACACATGATAGCCTTGACAGGGCCTGTCTTTTCAGTTACAGCATGACCTGTAACGCCTGTGGAGCCTCTGTGGTGCTCTGTATAGTCGTCAGTAGGTGTAATCTTGCCGTAGCCGTTATCTGTTACAGTAAGTACGTTAGGACCGTCGGAATCGCAGGCGATGTCGACAAGATAGTCGTCATCGTGCATCTTGATACCACGTACACCGTAAGCTTCTCTGCCCATTGGACGGACTTCATTTTCGTCAAAGCGAATCATTCTGCCGCTTCTTGCAGCGAGAAGAATCTTGTCAGCGCCTGTTGTGAGGCGTACACCGATAACTTCGTCATCCTCGTCGATGCCGATGCAGCGAATACCACCCTTACGGGCTGTGTTGAGAGCATCGAGGGCGATACGCTTGACAATACCCTTCTTTGTGGCAAAGAATACATATCTGTCAGGCACGAAATCAGGTACGTTGATCATTGCGGAAACGTTTTCCTCAGTATCGAGCTGGAGAAGGTTTACAAGGTTTGTGCCCTTTGCATTTCTCGAGCTTTCAGGCACATGGTAGCCCTTGAGCTTGAAAATACGTCCGTGATTTGTGAAGAAGAGGATGTAATCGTGTGTGGAAGCTGTAAATACAGTCTTTGTCATGTCCTCTTCGCGTGTTGTCATACCTGTTACACCTCTGCCGCCTCTGCGCTGAGCGCGGTATGTGGAAGCAGGAACACGCTTGATATAGCCGAGATTTGTGAGAGTGAATACGCTCTGTTCTTCTTCGATAAGGTCCTCGATATCCAGGTCATTTTCAACGAAGGAGATTTCTGTGCGGCGGTCGTCACCGAATTTATCGCGGATTTCTGTGATTTCCTTCTTGACGATAGCGTAAATATGCTTAGGGTCGGAGAGAATTTCGATGTATTCATCGATCTTCTTGTGGAGCATATCCAGTTCGCTCTGAATCTTTTCAACTTCAAGACCCTGCAAACGGCCGAGACGCATATCGAGAATAGACTGAGCCTGAACTTCGGAAAGACCGAAACGCTCCATAAGGCGAACCTTTGCATCGTCATAGCTTGTGCGGATGATATGGATAACTTCGTCGATGTTATCGCAGGCGATTTTGAGACCTTCCAGAATGTGAGCGCGTTCACGAGCCTTGCGGAGGTCATATTCTGTTCTGCGTGTTACAACCTCGAACTGATGGTCAAGGTATGTATCGAGCATTTCACGAAGTGTGAGAATCTTAGGCTGATTGTTTACGAGGGCAAGCATATTGACAGAGAATGTAGCCTGCAAATCTGTGTACTGGAAAAGCTGGTTGAGCACAACCTGTGCATTTACATCACGGCGAAGCTCGATGACGATACGCAGACCTTCACGGTCACTTTCGTCACGGAGGTCTGTGATGCCTTCAACGCGCTTATCTCTGTGAAGCTCGGAAATATGCTCGATAAGACGAGCCTTATTGACCATATAAGGGATTTCTGTGACGATAATGCGGTATCTGCCGTTGTTCCATTCCTCGATTTCACAGCGGGAACGAACCTGAATCTTGCCCTTACCTGTGTGGTAAGCCGCTCTGATGCCGCTCTTGCCTAAAATGAGAGCGCCTGTCGGGAAGTCCGGACCCTTGACAATCTGGCAGAGGTCGTCAGTTGTGGCCTCAGGATGGTCGATGAGATAGCATACTGCGTCGATGACCTCGCGGAGGTTGTGGGGCGGAATGTTTGTTGCCATACCGACAGCAATACCCATAGCGCCGTTTACCAGCAGGTTAGGGAAGCGGGATGGAAGCACAGAAGGCTCCTGCATCTTGTCGTCGAAGTTAGGCTGGAAATCGACAGTTTCCTTTTCGATGTCTGTCAGCATTTCGCTGGCAAGGCGGGACATTCTCGCTTCTGTATAACGGTAAGCAGCAGGTGGGTCGCCGTCGACAGAGCCGAAGTTACCGTGGCCGTCGATGAGCATATAGCGCATGGAGAAGTCCTGCGCAAGGCGGACCATAGCATCGTAAACAGATGCGTCGCCGTGTGGATGATAACGACCGAGCACATTGCCGACTGTTGTCGCCGACTTGCGGTATGGCTTGTCGTGTGTAAGCTTGTCCTCGTACATAGCGTAAAGAATACGTCTGTGTACAGGCTTTAAGCCGTCGCGGGCATCAGGGAGAGCACGCGACACGATAACGCTCATTGCGTAATCGATGAAGGATTTCTTCATTTCACGCTCGAGATTGACCGTGATGATCTTCTGGTCGGAAAAATGAAGGTCCTGTTTCTTGTAATCACTCATGTTGATTTGTTTCCTTTTCTATAGCGTTCGGAAAAGTGTATGTTATGTAAGCGGCGGCAACTCTGAATGAATTGGCTTCGCCGTGAATTGTATTGAAATACATGAATTGCACTTTGTGCATTGAGGTGTGAACTTTGTTCACGATTGAATAATGCGGTCCGTCGAGGAAGCAGGTCCCTACAATCACGGGAGCGCGGGGCAACTCCCCTGCATTATCACACGGACGAGCGATGCTCGCCCCTACGGGATTTGTGCATTTTCGGGACGCCGAGGGCGTCGTCCCCTACAAATTATGCGGGATATCCCGGAAGGCAAAATGCAAACTAAAATTCCTCGTTTTTGCGTACCATCATTTCCTGCCATTCCTGCTTTGTGATAAGTACCTGGCGAGGTTTTGAGCCTTCAAACGGGCCTACAATGCCCCGTTCTTCCATCTGGTCGATAAGGCGTGAGGCTCGCGAATAGCCAAGTTTGAGCTTGCGCTGCAGCATAGATGTGCTTGCCTGACCTGTGCCCACAACGATGGAGATAGCTTCATCCATCAGTGGGTCGTCATCAGTAGGGTCGCCGCCTGTTGTGCCTCCGCCACCGCCGCCCTTGCCTGTGTTTTCAGCGGCGTGCTCGATGTGCTCGATGATATCGCTCTTATAGTCTGATGTGGATGTCTTCTTTATAAACTCAACGACAGCTTCAACTTCGGCAGTCGTGATAAAACAGCCCTGAACACGCATTGGCTTCGGCATACCGAGAGGGGCATAGAGCATATCGCCCTTACCGATAAGCTTTTCAGCGCCCGGTGTATCGAGGATGATTCGGCTTTCAATCTGCGATGCAACGGCAAAAGCCACACGAGACGGGATATTCGCCTTCATGATACCTGTGATGATGTCGGCAGAAGGACGCTGTGTTGCGATGATAAGGTGCATACCTGCAGCTCTTGCCATCTGGGCAATACGCGCGATAGCTTCTTCGACTTCACGAGCTGCAACAAACATAAGGTCGGCAAGCTCGTCGATTACGATGACAATCTGCGGCAAGGTTTCGCCTTCGCCTCTCGCCTTGATTTCCTCATTATAGGAAGCAAGGTCACGGACACCCATATCTGAGAGCAGCTTATAACGGCGCATCATTTCGCTTACCGCCCAGTTGAGAGCACCCGATGCCTTCTTAGGGTCTGTAACAACAGGAATAAGCAGATGTGGAATGCCGTTGTAAACGCCAAGTTCGATCATCTTAGGGTCGATCATAATAAGGCGTACTTCCTCAGGGCTCGACTTGTAAAGAAGGCTGATGAGGATGGAATTGATACATACAGACTTACCGGAGCCTGTTGTACCTGCGATGAGCATATGCGGCATTTTGCCGATGTCACCGATAACGCTCTTGTTGGCAATGTCCTTGCCCACGGGGAAGCAGATTTTTGACTTGTGATTTCTGAACTCAGCAGAATCTATAATGTCACGGATTGTGACAACCTGCTGCTGGGAATTCGGCACTTCAATACCGATGGCCAGCTTGTCAGGAATTGTGGAAATTCGGATAGACTGTGCGCCCAGGGAGAGGGCAATGTCTTCAGAAAGATTTGATACACGAGAGAACTTTGTGCCACGCTGTAAGGTCAGCTCATAGCGTGTGACCGTCGGACCTCTTGTTACGCCGACGACATTACTGTCGATGCCGAAGGAAAGGAGAGTGTCAACAAGTCTGTCGGCAAGCATTTTTGTTTCCTTTGCAATATCGGAGGAAACCGGCTCGCTTCTTTTGAGAAGGCTGACAGGCGGATAGAGATATTCCTTGATGTCAAGCTCGTTATGCTTGTTCATCATTTCTTCGATTTCGGTCATGACCTCATGAGTGCCTTCGGCAACATCATTTTTGGTCAGTTTTGCAACACCCTCAGGAAGCTTTGGGGCTGTGCCTGTGATAGATGGTGCGATGGAAGCGGTTTCAGCATTGCGAGGAGTGATTTCGATAGGACCTTCATGCTTAGGCTTGACAGCGTCATAGCGGTCGGCAAGAGGGGCATCGTCCTCAGGCTCTGTGGTTTCCTCTTCGGATTTTATAATTACAGGCTCGTCCTTTTTAGGCTCTTTCTTCCATGGGAGAAGAGCATCAAGGCTCAGCTTCTTTTCTTTTTCCTTTTCTGCAGCGGCAATATTGTCGCTTTCCTCGCTTGCCAGCATAAGACCGTCGGTCTGCTTCGGCAAATCGTAGTCAGAGATGAAATCATCGTCAAAGGGGTCGAATTCGTCCTTTTCAGGCGGAGGAGCTTCGACGCCCTTCTTAGGCTCTGTCTGACCTGTGAGGATTTCAGCAGGGGTTTTTACATTAGGAGGGGCAATTTCAATAGCCTGACCGCGTTTTGGCTTTTCGCGTTCTTCGCCATCGAGAGCGATGTCAATGCGTTTGCCGCCCTTTTTAGGAAGGCTTGGTACAGGTTCGCGTACCGGCTTTTCTTCTTCAGGCTCATCAGGCTCCTGCGGAATATGGATTTCTCTGACCTTTTCCACAATTGAATCCCAGTGGATATTGAAAGCCAGCATAAAGATAAATCCGAAAAGAATAATCGAGATAACGCCTGCGCCGATAGGGGAAATCGCCAGCGAAAGCGCCGCACCTATCATACCGGAAATAACGCCGCCGCTTTCGAGAGAAAGACCTGTTTCCCAAAGCTCTGTGATGGCGAAAGCTTCAATTTCCTTGCCTGCTGTGAAAACGTGGCCGATGATGCCGAGAATAACAGGCAATGTCATTGTGAGAGCCACAGTTTTGCGCGCTTTGCCCTTGCGCTTGCGGATAAGTGTGATGCCCGAAAAAAGAAGGGCAAATGGAAGGATGAAAAATCCTATGCCCGTGAGACCCTTGGAAAGGTCACAGAGGAAATCGAGGACAAATCCTTCGATGCCGAAAAGAGAGAGCAGCAGAAGAAACGCAAAAAGTATGTAACCTGCGCCCCAGATTTGACGGCGTGCCGCCATCTGCGATGCGTTAGGAGCGCTTTTCTTCTTTGAACCCGTACTCTTTTTAGCGGTTGATGTTGATTTTTTGGTGTCTGCCATTTATTGGAACTCCATTTCATAAAAAGAGATTAGTTTACGTTCATATACATTTATTATAACACAAAACGGAAAAAATTGCAAATAAAAAGGGCGTTTTAAGGATAAATAAAATAAGGGAAAAATTGTAATTTCATGGGGGATATGGCGAAACGTTTTTACAAAATATTGAGTTTAATTATTTCGCCATATAATGATGTACTTCGTAATGATGTTGCCCTTGGCAAATGATGTTTGCTTACGCAAATTGCGGTGCCTGCGGCGCATTGAATAAAGTGACCTGAGGTCACTTACGGGACATCGTGGGCGCCGTCACCTACAGAGATTGTGCGTGGGGGAGGAAATCTATTGTAGGGGGCGCTGTCCTCAGCGCCCCGCGGAATGTCGAGGGCGCCATTCCCTACGTTGTTAGCGGGACGTTATGAATCCCTCCACCATTCTGACGAATGGTCCCCCTCCCTTTAGGCAAGGGAGGCTTTACCGTCCCCTACAAAGATTGTGCGAGAGGGGAGGAAAAAGGCAATGATTAAAACAAAAGCGGAAGGGATTTCTCCCCTCCGCGGTAATGGTTTATATGTGGTTGTACGCTTTTATGGTGCGTTACTCTGAAAGTATTTTCACCATAAAAATCTCATCCTGATAGCTTCCGTCCTCCATTTTTCTGCTGTGTGGCTGAGTGCCGTATTCGACAAAACCAAGCTTGGCATAGAGAGCCCTTGCAGACGCATTTGTCGATACAGTCGTCAGCTCTGCCTGCTCATAGCCCGCGCTTTTCGCCGCCTTGAGAATGGTTTCAAGCATAGCTTTGCCAAGCCCAAGCCCTGTAAACTCCTGATAAAGGGAGATGGCAAGGGTGCAGCGGTGTTTGTAACGCATAAATGGCGAAACGGGGTTCATTGCCGCGTTGCCTGCAAGCCTGCCGTCGACAAATGCTGAAAGCATAAGGCGGCGGGGCGCAGCCAATGCATTTTCCAAAAATGCTTCCTCCTGCTCCAGTGTGAGGGAGATTTCCTCAGGCGCGCGGAGCAGATATGGAGTTTCGCCCGCAGTTGTCACCATATAGTCGATGAAAGCCTGGGCGTCAGTTTTATCCGGAGAGCGAAGAATGGCTTCGCGTCCGTCTTTGAGGGTTATGGAAATTGGGGAAAAGAGCATAGGAATACCTCGCTTGTGCTATTTTGCGGGAGCGGCAAGCAGCTCCCCTACAGGTATGGTATGTGCGTAGGGGCACGGCAACGCTCGTTCTTTAATTAAATAGACGCCTACGGCTACACCCCTCCACCATCGTCCCGATGGTCCCCCTCCCCTTAACAAGGGGAGGCTGTGAAAGATGCTATACGCCGAAGAAATAGCGCAGAAGGGCGCAGATAGTCTTGGCGTCGTCAATCTCGCCAGATGAAATCATAGCGAGAGCTTCATCCTTTGTCACACAGACAAGCTGAATGTCTTCATCTTCGTCAGGAGCAAGCTGATGCTCAAACATATCCTCGGCAACATAGAGGTGGATAACCTCATTCATACAGCCGCAGGACGGGCATATCTTGCCCAGATAGCGCATATTCTCGCTGTCATAGCCGATTTCTTCGGAAAGCTCTCTGCGCGCGCAGGTGAGAATTTCCTCGTTCGGGTCTATCTTGCCTGCAGGAATTTCAAGAAACTCCTTCATAAAGGCATAGCGGAACTGGCGGATGAGGATAATGCGTCCGTCAGGCAGCACAGGCACAACGGCGCAGGCGCCCGGGTGGAGCATGATCTCGCGGAAAGATTCCTTGCCGTTTTCCAGCAAGACCTTGTCCTTTTTTATTTTGATAAAGCCGCCGTTATAGGCGATTTCGGAAGTTAATGTTTTTTCAAGCATTGGAATTTGCTCCTTGAATGTAATTGCATTGCAAATATATCGATTATCTCTCCCCCCGTCACTGCGTGACACCCCCCTCGTCAGAGGAAGGCAGGAAATAAACAGAGGAGAGACAGGGATATAGACTATTCTTCGTCCATTGCGTGGAGGTGATATTCGCCTTCGATATCGAGAGTCTTCATCTTTTCCATTACATAGTCGAGATTTTCACCGTCAAAGGAGATAGCGATGCCGCACGCAGCAGAGATTGCACGAGGAACAGGGATTGTTCTGATCATGCCCGACTTATCGAGAACGCGGCGTGCTGCGATAGCGCCGTGTGTGCTTTCAAATGAGATAACGTACTTTTTTGCCATTAGAGCTTTACCACCTTATTGTATTTTGCCATTTCTTCAACGATATCGTACATATTGCTTACATTCTGTGGAGCGCAGAGGTGGGAAATGCCATAGAAGTTGAGGCATGTGCCGCAGAATACAAGCTTTACGCCCTTGATAGCGAGTTCAGCAAGGCTGAGCTGGATTTCTTCGTTTTCGAGAACCTTAACACCTTCGTTCATAAAGATCATAGCGCCAGGGAGGTTTTCTGTCTGTGTGAGTGTGTAGATATACATCTTGAGAAGGTTGCCGCCAAGTGGGTTATCTGTTACGCCGATACCCTTTTCTGTTACGAATACAGCCCAGTCACCAACAGGCTTTTCGTCGATTACCTTGCCTTCGCCGCCGAGAACAACAGAGTAGATGCCGTTTTCTTCGGAAACTTCAAATGTCTTGCCAAGGTTGTTTGCGAGCTTCTTGAGGTTAGTTACAGCGATTTCCATATCAACGAGCATTGTGAGCTCCTTGACTTCCTTGAGAGCGTTCTTAGCCATAACAACAGGGATTGGGCAGTTTGTCTTTGTTGCATCAAGTGTGATTGCAGGAATCATTTCGCTTACCTTGCCTTCGCCTGTGATAACAACTGTGAATACGCCGTCCTTTTCGGAGGAAACAGCTGTCTTGCCGTTGTTTTCAGCAAGCTTTGTAAGGTTAGCTACAGCGATCTTGTTGTCAACGAGAACTGTAAGCTCCTTTACGCCTTCGAGAAGAGCGTTCTTAGCCATGATAACAGGAGTTGGGCAAGCCTTGCCTACTGCGTCGAGTGTGAGAGCTTCGATAACTGCTTCTGCCTTGCCTTCGCCCATGAGAGTTACTTCAAAGTCAGAGCCGATTGCCTTGCAGGAATAAGCCATGCCGGAGTTCTGAGCCAGCTTTTCAAGGTTGAGTGTAGCTGTCTTGTTGTCAACGAGAACTGTGATTTCCTTTTCGCCTTCTGCGATGACCTTCTTAGTCATAATAACAGGAATTGGGCAGTTCTTGCCTCTTGCGTCAATATTAGTCATTTTCAAATACCTCTTTGGTTTTAGTGTCTTCAAATTGTCTTGTGTATAAATTATAATAGTGGCCTCTCATTGCGATAAGCTGCTTGTGAGTGCCCTTCTCGATTATTTTACCATCAGATACGACTAAAATCAAGTCACATTCTCTGACGGTTGAAAGGCGGTGAGCGATCATGAAGGTTGTTCTGCCTTCCATGACCTTTGCGGTTATCTGCTGAATGAGAGCTTCGGTTTCTGTGTCGATAGACGAAGTTGCTTCGTCGAGAACGAATATTTTAGGGTTGCCGATGATGGCGCGGGCTATCGAGATAAGCTGCTTCTGTCCGACAGAAAGTCTGTCGCCGCCTTCGCCGACCTGTGTGTCATAGCCGTTGTGGAGCTTTGCAATAAAGTCGTGAGCGCAGGCAGTTTTTGCAGCTTCGATAACCTCATCCATTGTGGCATTCGGCTTGCCGTAACGGATGTTGTCGGCAATAGTGCCCGAGAAAAGATGAGGTGTCTGGAGAACATAGCCGATCTGGCTGTGGAGCCAGAGAAGGCTTCGCTCCTGCAGATCCTTGCCGTCAAGCAGGATTCGTCCGCCTGTAGGCTCATAGAAACGGCAGGCGAGGTTGACAAGAGTGCTCTTGCCGGCGCCTGTTTCGCCTACGATAGCCACAGATGAACCTGCAGGAATGTCAAGGTTGAAGTGTTCGAGGACATTCACTTCGCCGTCAGGGTACATGAATGTTACATCTTCAAATCTGATATTTCCCTTGATTTCTTCCCAGTTTTCACGCTTAGGCTCAAAAATTGTGCCGTACTTTGCCTCGATTTCAGGGGAATCCTTGATGAGAGGCTCGGTTGTCATCAGCTTGTGGATTCGTTCAACATTTGCCTGAGCAGCTACGATGTTTGTAAGACCGCCGATGATGTTCTGGATAGGCTCGACGATGGAAAGTGTATAAGTGAGGAATGTGACGAACTTTGCAATGTCAAAGCCTGTATCAAAATTGAGCACGCCGCCTGCCGAAAGAACGACGGCAAATGCGCATGAACCCATGAACATGACGAGAGGACCGAAAACCGACTGGAGCGTCTTTGTGCTCATAGCCTTGTTATAAAGGTCCTGCGCCTTATCCATAAACTCGCTTTCGCGGTTTGCGTTGGCGGAGAGCGACTTGATAGTTTTTGCACCGGAAATATCTTCGGAAAATGCCGCAACAAGGGCGGAGTTTGCTCGTCTTACCGAGCGGTTGCCGATGAGCAGCTTTTTACGGAAGTATGCGCAGACGAGCAAGCCAAACGGCACGATTATGAATACTAAAAGCGCCAGCTTGACCGAGATGGTGAACATCATTGCAAGCACTGCAAAAAGATAGCATATATCAAATACTAAATCTGCCAGAGCCCATGAGAAGATGTTGCCCATCATATTTGTGTCCGACATGATTCGGCTCATAAGATAGCCGACCGGTGTTGTGTTATAGAATGACAGCGGAAGTTTCTGTGTATGCTCAAATGCGGCATTACGCATATCCTTGCCGATTGTCATTTCAAGGAACATACATTTGCGGGAGTAAATTATCGTGAATATTACAGTTATCGCCAGCAGGAAAAGATAAGCGGCGATGAAAGGACCTATGCCGTCAAGGGTGTTTTTACCGATAAAGTTGGCTATGGCGTACTCGGCGAATTTCGGGTACACCGCTTCAACAACAGGCAGAACGACTGCCGAGAGAAGCATGATGATTGTGTGCATCTTATAGCGTTTAAAGAACTTAAAGGGGAGCGCCCATGGCTTAGGGTCAAATTTGGTGCTCAGTGAATATTCATCAAAGTTATTAGCCATTATTCTCCCTCCTTTTCAGACAGTTCTTCTTCAAGCAGGCTCTGGATATTCCAGATTCTGCTGTAGATACCCTCTTCCCTGAGAAGCTCATCGTGGGAGCCGAGCTGGCTCAATTTGCCGTCCTTGAGGACTAAAATACGGTCAGCTTCCATAAGGGTTGTGGCTCTGTGGCTGATAATAATGGTTGTCACCTTCTTATCACGCTCCTTGAGAGCCTTGCGGATTCCTGCGTCAGTTTCGGTGTCGACCGCCGAAAGGCTGTCGTCAAAAATCAGCACAGGAGGGTCTGCGGCGAGAGTACGGGCGATTGCCACTCTCTGCTTTTGTCCGCCCGAAAGTGTAACGCCGCGCTCGCCCAGCATGGTGTCATAGCCCTGCGGGAAGTTTGAAATCGAGCGGTGCACATGGGCGGTTTCGGTCGCTTTGAATATCTCTTCATCAGAAGCGTCCGGATAGAGCATACGCAGATTTTCCATAATTGTCTTGCTGAAAAGGAAAGGCTCCTGCAGGATAAGACCCATCTGGCGTCTCAGGCTCATTTTTTCAAAGGTTCTGATGTCGCGGCCGCCTATTGTGATAGTGCCTTCGTCTGCGTCATAGAGTCGGGTGAGAAGATAAGTGATGGTGCTCTTGCCCGAGCCTGTGCCGCCTAAGATAGCGAAGGTTTCCCCTTCCTTTATTGTGAAGGAAAGACCGTCAAGCACCTTGCCGTCCTCATAGCCGAAGGAGACATTGTCAAAGACGATATCGCCCCTGACCTCATGCTCGCCTTCATCTGGCTTTGGAGCTTCTTCTTCAAGGTCGAGAATCTGTCTCAGTCTGTCGATGGAAACGCCGACCTTACCCATATCGGCAACGATACGCGCCAGCATACGGGTAGGACGGGTGACCGTTCTTATGTACATCATGAATGTTACGAAATTACCTGCCGTAATAGAGCCGTTTACAACGAAGAACACACCTGCCACAACGACGACAGCCACCTGGAACTGGCGCATAAAATCGCCGAAAGACCAGTGTACTGCAAACATCTTGCCGAGCTTTATCCAGAGCTCGGAATATGTTTCGTTGAGCTTGTTGAAATTAGTGAGTGTGTGCTTTTCCATGCCGAAGGCCTTAACGACACGGACACCTGCAAAGGCCTCCTGAGTTGCGGAGGACAGAGCGCCCTCGGCTTCTTCAGTATAACGGTAGGAGTTTCTTATTTTTTTGAAAAAATAGAGAGAAACGAAAAAGCTCAGTGGGATAGTGGCAAATGCAATGCTTGCCAGCGGAACATTGAGAGCAAACATTAAAACGAAGGCGACGACTATCATAGATACCACGCGGACAAGGTCTGTCAGCTGGATTGCAATAAAGTTTCGCACGGTTTCGATGTCTGTCGTACAGCGCTGGAGCGTGTCACCTGTCTGGGACTCCATGTGCCATCTGAACGGGAGCTTTAAAATGTGGCTGTGCATCCTCTGTCTTAAATTGATGGAGATACCCTCCGAAAGACGGGCTGCAAAATACTGTCTCAAGCCGTTGAATAAGCCTGAGATGCCGACGAAGAACAGGTATACAAGGGCGCATATCCAGAGGTTGTTGAACAAAAACTCTCTGCCGCCGATGTTTTCAATATAGCTTACGATTGGAGCCGGAAGGTCGAAAGGCTTACTGCCTACGACAGAGTCAACAATCGTACCCACAAGGACAGGGGAGATATAGCTGAAGACAACGCCTATCAGCATACAGCCCACTGCCAGAATGAAAAACGCGCGGTTTTTACCCATTACCTGCCACAAAAAACCGAATGTGGACTTGTTTTTCAAATCGTCACCTCCTGAAAACTTATATATTTTATATACATATATAATATAATAAATTTAATCAGTTGTCAATTATACCATAGTGTGATACAATATTAAGTATAAGAGAGATGTGCGATTTTATACAAACCCATGATATTATACAGCAAAGTATGATAAATTGATATTTTTATAGAGAAAATCAATAAATGTCCGTTGACATTATTGAAAAAGGAATAAGAAATCCCTTAAAGCCGACTTTAAGCAGGCATAATATCAAAGCTCTGTTTCCGAACATTTGCCGATGAAATAAAAATTTTTTGCAAACACAAATTAAAATAAAAGAAGGAGAAACCACTATGTTAAAGACAAATCGTGACAAGATTGCAATGCTTTCCGTTCAGGGACAGGTTCGCCATTCCCGCTATGCCACAAGCGGCAAGACAGGTATCGACGGCGAAGTTTTCTACATTCCTGGCACAGGCGGCATCACATACAATGCTCAGGTGGGCATGAACTGTGTCGACTGGAATGCCGACCATCTTGAACCTGGCGTAACAACACGCCATCCTAACGATGACTTCAACCACGCTTACATCGCATATTCCTGCGTCGGCAACGAAGCAATTATTATCTCCGGTGAAGCAAAGGGCACAAAGGGCTTTGTAACAGGCAAGCACGGCGGATGCGAGCATCTCATGGTGCATTTTGACCGCGAAACAAAGGAAAAGATGACAATGGACGATAAGATCCTCATCAAGGCTTACGGTCAGGGTCTCCTCCTTGAAGATCATCCTAATATCATCGTAAGAAATCTCGATCCGAACCTCCTTGATAAGTTCAACATCATCGAAGAAGGCAAGAAGCTGAAAATCGGCGTTGCAAAGATCGTTCCTGCATGTATTATGGGCTCCGGTCTCGGCACAGTTTCTCCAAATGCAGGTGACTACGACATCACTCTTCACGATAAGAAGATCATGAAGAAGTACGGTCTTGATGAGCTTCGCTTCGGCGATATCGTTGCTATTATGGACGCAGATACACGCTACGGCAGAAACTTCCGCACAGGCGCTGTCACAATCGGCGTTATCGTACACGGCGACTGCAAGCAGGCAGGCCATGGTCCTGGCGTAACATCTCTTCTCTCCTGCAAGACAAATGACATCGTGCCATTTATCGATGAAAACGCAAACCTCGCTCATTATTTTGATGTAAAGTAAGAAAAATGCCTCCAATATCTGCCTCCCCTGTGCAAGGGGAGGTGGATTGCAAAGCAAGACGGAGGGGTTGTAATAAATGAATTGCCTTCGGCATGAAAGAAAATATACGACCTGCGGTCTACACCTCATCCACCGCAAGCGGTCTCCCTTCCCAAATGGGGTCCCCGAACAGCCTGCTGTTTGGGGTGTGAATCGAGGGGAAGGCGAATAGCTAATTGTATTTTCATACTGAAGCCAATTCATTTATTCTCATATAAAAGGAGAAAAATCCTATGACATACGCAGAAAAACTCTCTAAAATGATACAATGCGAAACGATTTCGCAGAAGGACGAAAAGAATCTTCCGAAGTTTTATGCCTTCCATAAGGTTCTGGAAGAACTTTTTCCACTTGTCCACGCAAAGATGGAAAAACGCGATTTTGAAGGCTCGCTGATGTTTTACCTCAAGGGCACAGGCGAAAAAGAGCCTCTTATGCTTATGAGCCACATGGATGTTGTCGAGGCAACAGGCGAGTGGACTCATCCGCCGTTTTCCGGTCATATCGATGACAAGCGAATCTGGGGCAGAGGTACTCTTGACACAAAGGGCTCGCTTTTTGCCCTTATGCAGGCTGCCGAAGAATTGCTTGAAAATGATATGGAATTGCCATTTGACCTATATCTCGTAACTTCCTGCACAGAGGAAGTTGGCGGTGAAGGCGGCAAGGCTATGGCGAAATACCTCAAGGACAACAATATCCGCATCGGTCTGCTCATTGACGAGGGCGGCGCCATTATGGAAGAGCCTATCAAGGGTGCAAAGGGCAGATTTGCTATGATCGGCGTTATCGAAAAGGGGGGCGGCAATCTTAAAATCATCGCCCGCTCCAAGGGCGGACATTCCTCAACACCGCCTAAGAATACTCCGATTGCCCGTCTTGCCAAGTTTATAAATCACATCGAAAACCATGACCCATTCCGCGTGGAAATCTCTCCGCAGGTGGAAAAAATGCTTGAAGTGCTGTCTAAGGATATGGACGGCGTTTTAGGCTTTGCTCTTAAAAACAAGCAGTACACAGCGCCCCTTATCAAAATGATAATGCCTAAGGTCAACGCAACTGCTGGCGCAATGCTCAAGACAACCGTTGCATTTACAATGCAGGGAGGCTCTCAGGGTGCAAATGTGCTTCCGCAGGAGGCCTATGTTGTGGCAAATCTCCGCTTTATTCCTCACCAGAACAGGGACGAAAGCATTGAAATTATGAAGAAAATTGCGAAAAGATATGACCTTGATGTGGAGGTTATGTCTGCCCGTCCTGCCACACGCCCGACAGATATCAACGGCAAGGGCTATAAATATGTGGAAAAAACCCTCAATAAGGTCTTCCCTGATGTGGCTGTGTCACCTTATGTCATGGTAGGCGGCACAGACTCACGCTTCTACGCAGGTGTGACAAGGGATATAATCCGCTTTGCGCCGATTTTTATGGACGACCAGCAGTATGCTTCTGTTCACGGCACAAATGAAAATGTTTTCATTGACGCTCTGCCGAAGGCTGTTGAGTTTTATAAGGAAATAGTGAAGAATTATTAGGGCAGATAAGGCATGATTTTTCACAGACGGCTTTGTCTGGTAATTGACTTTTTGATTTTTTGGACATAATATATAGATATAATGGACATTTATGGAGGTTTTACTATGAGATACAGAATAATTGCCGACAGCTCGTGCGACCTTCCTTCTGATTTTCTTGAAAAAGATAACATAGATTTTTCGATAGTTCCGCTGACAATTACCATTGACGGCAAGGAGTTTGTCGATGATGATACTCTCGATATGAAGGCATTTCTCAACGCAATGCGTACAGGCAAGACTATGACGACAGCCTGCCCTTCGCCAAGCGTTTTTGCAGATGAAATGAAGAAAAATATCCACAGCGTGTGTGTAACTATTTCGCAGAATCTGAGCGGTACTTATAATGCGGCTGTTCAGGGCACACAGATTGCCAGAGAAGAAAATGAGGAAATCAAGGCCGAGGTTGCCGATAGCTTCCTGACTTCGGGCGGTATGGTACTTATGATTATGAAGCTTCGCCAGTGGATAAAAGAAGGTCTGCCTTACGAGGAAATCGTCGAAAATGTAAGAGCATACCAGAAAACAATATGCGCCCGTTTTGTATTGCAGGATTTAGGTAATCTTGTCAAGGCAGGACGAATGGGCAAGGTTGCAGGCGTTTTTGCTTCGGCATTGTCACTCTGCCCTGTGTGCGGCGACAACGGCAACGGCCAGATAGTCGTGCTTGAAAAGGTGAGAGGTGCAAAGCAGGCCCTTTCACATCTTGTGGACACTGTGGCTGAAAAGGTGAAAACTGTGGGTAAATTCCCTGTTGTCATCTCCCATGTCGACAACGAGGAGCAGGCAAATCTTATTAAAAATATGCTTTTCGAGCGTTACGGACTTGATGATGTAATGGTTCTTCCGGCACGCGGACTTGTGGCATTTTATGCGGCATACAAGGGCATTGTAATGTGTTTTTAATTTTGCGTCCATCAAATAAGACAAAAGCGTGTACGAAAAGTACACGCTTTTTTGATGCTGTGCGGGCGGGCATGATGAGTCCCTCCACCATCTGTCGATGGTCCCCCTCCCTTTAGGCAAGGGAGGCAGACATGCTGTGAAATTGCGGTGCTATTGTCTCATCAGCCTGAGTGATGATTCGGCAACGGGCACAAGGCAGGTTACCATGCAGAAAATCGGCGCGAGGAAGCTTGGCTTGTAGATGTAAAAATATACGAAAACTGCGACATAAATTGCCGAAAGTGCGAAAAGGGTCAGGTTTTTTGCAGTAAAGCGTCCTTTTATAAGCTTGCGAAGAGCTGTAAGCAGGGTGATGCAGACGAAAAACAGCGGTATCCACAGAAAAAGAGATACCATCATGTCGAAAATACCTAAAAATAATCTTGTCATAACAATACTTCCTTTCTTTTTGTAAAATATTATTTTAATAAATTATATTTATAATACAGTTAATGAATGACTTCGTCATGGATTAAATAATGCGGACCGTCGAGGACGCCGGTCCCTACACGACATCTTTCCAGATGAGGTTCCAGACAAGCTGCGACGCGAAGATAGTGTCCTTTACGGAACTTACTTTCTTCTGCCGGAGAATGCTTTTATCCTTTACCATGTCTATATCATATCATACATGGTGTCCGTAAAAACGGACTGTGAAAAAGTTTTCCTTTTACCCTTGAAAAAACCTTCAAAAAATTATATTATATAGTTGTATGATGCTATGGCAGATTTGGGGTCTGACCATCATCATTTTTGTCATTCATAAACTTAAGCCGCGTGGCGTTGCCGCCCCTGATGTGCCGTTCTTCACGGTTTTTGTCAAGAACCGCCTTCACTTCCGTGTACAGTGAGGGATTTATAAGCCGTAATCTGTACGATACATCTTTGTGGACGGTCGACTTGGACAGTCCAAACTTTTTCGCCGCGGCTCTCACTGTCGAGCCTGTGTCTCTTATGTATTCCCCTAAGATGACCGCTCGTTCTTCGGGCAGACCGATCATATACTCTATCCTCCGTTCGTTTTGTATATGTCTATGCTGCCCCGCCTTAAATAATACAAAGAAAAGGAGAACCCATGATGAAATTCGTAAACGATAATTTCTGCAAAGAAGTACTCCAGCGCCTTGTACGCATCAATTCCTGCCAGCCTGTCGGCAATGAAAAGGAAGTTGTCGATGCAATCCTCACATATTTCCCGAAGGATATCGAAAAGGAAGTAATTGACCATAAAAATGGCAGACAGAGCCTTATCATCAAAATCAACGGTAAGAAAAACGAAGGCGGCGTGGCTTTTGTCGGTCATACCGATACAGTTGCCTACGGCGATATGGCACGCTGGACATTTGCTCCTCTTGAAGCTCAGGAGCATAACGGCTATATCTACGGCCGCGGCACTGCCGATATGAAGAGCGGCGACACTGCTATGATTGCCACAGCTCTCGAAATCCTCGAAACAGGCAAGACTCCTGAGGAGCCGATTTATTTCTGCTTCACAGCCGACGAAGAAGTGGGCGGTCTTGGTGCGCTTGCTCTTGCTGATGCAAAATGCCTTGAAACTGTCCGCGAATATTTTATTGCCGAGCCGACAAATGAGGATATCGGTCTTTGTGAAAAGGGCGCACTCTGGCTCAGAGTAAAAACAACAGGTCTTTTATCTCATGGCTCCCGTCCTGAGGTCGGTGTAAATGCCGTCGAAAAGACAATGGAGTTTTACGAAAGATTTAAACAGCTTGTGGACAGAAGTCTTGTCGATAAATATTTAGGCTCCACAACTATGGCGATAACAAAGTTCAACGGTGGTGTTATGACAAATGTAATTCCTGCCTACGCCGAAATGGAAATTGATATGCGTACCCTTACTAATATCGACCACGAAAAGGTAATCGCCGATGCAAAGACACTTGCACAGACTATGGCTGACGAAAAGAAGGGACTTTCCTTTGAAATCGAAGTTATCAACAACCGTCCTGCAGTTGCGACCGACGAAAATCATCCGTTCATCGAGCGTGTTGCAGGCATCTGCCGTGACAACAATTTCAAGGTAAACAAGAAGGGCCTCTTCTTCTATACAGATGCGTCCCAAATCATCCCTAAATGCAAGGCTCCATTTACAATTATGGGCCCTGGCGACGACCTGATGGCGCATCAGATAGATGAAAAGGTTGAGATTTCCTCCATGACACGAATGGCAAAGGTCTATTTTGATTATCTGATGAAATATTACATGTAAAATTAAAAAAGACCACTCTTGTGAGTGGTCTTTTTATGCATAAAAATAACGCTGCCGCTTTAAGAAAGGAGGTGAGGTTGGGAGTGGAGAAGTTGGAAGCGGCAGCGTTATGGATGGGCGGCTGCGATATGAAGAAAAAGGAGGACAGCCGCCCATTATAAGGGGAATGAGTGTGTAAAATTAGATATTGAGGAAGCAGAATTCTTCCTTAGTGTCAAGGTTAAGAATGAACTCCTTGAGAAGTTCCTTTGCGCCGTTGAGTTCATCGAGGTCGATAACTTCAACTGGGGAGTGTGCATAACGGGATGGAACAGAGATAACGCCCGATGGGATACCTGCCTGACCGAATGCGCCTGCGTCTGTGCCGATACCAGGGAAAATTTCCATCTGGTACCTGATGCCTGCGTTTTCAGCGCATTTTACAAGCTTGTTTCTTACAGGAACGCTTGCAATAAGGCTGAAGTCCATAATTTTGATGCCAACACCCTTGCCGAGGAAGAGAGTTCTGTCCATAACATTTTCAAGTGTATCGCTGACAGCAGTTGTGTCAACTGCGAGAGCAACATCAGGCTTTACTGCTTCGACAGCTACCTTTGCGCCACGAAGACCGACTTCTTCCATTGTGGAGAATACGAAGTAAACATCGCCCTTGACCTTTGTGAAGTCTGTTTCCATAAGAGCCTTGATGAGAACTGCGCAGCCTGCCTTATCGTCAAAAGCCTTGCCCATCAGCTTGTTCATGCCAAATTCTTCAACTTCTGTAGCGTAAGTTACATAGTCGCCCGGAGCGATGCCCATAGCTGCTACATCTTCTGCATTGTTTGCGCCGCAGTCGATATAGAGCTCAACGCCGCGTCTTACCTTGTTAGGGTCGTCATACTTTCTCATGTGAGCGGAGATATTGCCGATAACGCCGCGGAGGAGCTTGCCGCTCTTAGTGCGGATTGTAACTCTCTGGCTCTTGAGTGTTCTGTCGTCATGGCCGCCGAGGAATTCAAACTTGAGAAGTCCGTTTGGCTCGATCTTCTTGATAATGAAGCCGACTTCGTCAACGTGAGCCGAAACCATCATCTTAGGACCCTCGAATGCGCCCTTTTTATGAGCGATAACATTGCCGATGCCGTCAACGATAACATCGTCAGCGTAAGGCTTTACAAATTCATAGATATACTTGATAGCGTCGTGTTCAAAACCGCATGGGCTTGGACGGGAAGTAAGCTGCTTGAGTAATTCGACCATAATTTCCTCCAAAAATTATATAAGATTATCTTTACTTACATTATATAATATTTTAACGATAATTGCAATATTTTTTAAAGTGTGATAGAATAATTTTAGAAACTTTTGTAAGTCTCTCTTGCCTGAAGTGAGGGGGGCCACGAAGTAGTGAAGGAATATAATTTCCTGATCACTTTATTTAAAATAAAACACCATGTAACATATAATGCTGAAAGGAAAATTACCATGAAAAAGGCTCTTATCGTTGTTGACTATCAGAATGATTTCGTAAACGGCGCTCTCGGTTTTGAAGGGGCAGAAAAGCTTGACGACATCATCTGCACTAAAATCGAAAAGTACCGCAAGGAAGGCGGCCACATCATTTTCACATTCGACACTCACGAAGAAAATTATCTCAACACAATGGAAGGCAAGCATCTTCCTGTAAAGCATTGCATCAAGGGCTCTGACGGCCATAAGCTCTATGGCAAGGTTGCAAAGATGGTCGATTTCGACAGCTATATCTTTGATAAGCCTACATTCGGCAGCCTTGAGCTGGCAGTTTTCCTCAAGGCAGAAGGCTATGACGTTGTCGAGCTCTGCGGTCTTGTTTCCTCCATCTGTGTGCTTTCAAATGCAGTTATGGCAAAGGCTGCTCTGCCTGAAAGTGAAATCATTGTCGACAGCACAGCAACAGATAGCTTCGACAAGGAAATGAATATCAAGACTTTCGATATCCTCAAGAATCTCCACATTACTGTATTGTAATTTTTGTTTCTGCCTTGCATGAGAGCACCTATGTTACTTTAAAAGCAGGGGACGACGCCCTCGGCGTCCCGCATTATTTAATGCATCGCAGATACCTAAATGTCCTTAAAGGACGACTCATGATGTTTTTGCATCAATTCATTCGTAACAACAAAGCAAACCAGCCCTTACGAATATTCTATAAAAACTAATTATGTAGGGGAGGGTCTCTGTGCCCTCCCGTTATCTTAATAATAAAGGAAACCCACCATGAAAATACTCGTATTCAACGGCAGTCCCAAGGGGGCAAACAGCGTAACTCTCCAGACTGTCCGCTATCTCGCTAAAAAATTCCCTGAACACGTCTTTGAAGCTATCCATATCGGTCAGCGCATCAAGGCTCTCGAAAAGGATTTCACAGGCATGGCTGAAAAAATTGCCGAAGCAGATATAATTCTTTTCTCCTATCCTGTCTATACATTTATAGCTCCGTCCCAGCTTCACCGTTTCATCGAGCTTCTCAAGGAGAATAATATTTCCCTCGAAGGCAAGTATGTCACCCAGATCACAACTTCCAAGCATTTTTATGACATCACTGCCCACAAGTACGTTGAAGAAAATGTCTATGATTTAAAGGGCAAGTTCATCAAGGGACTTTCCGCCGATATGGAAGATCTTCTCGGTGAAAAAGGTCAGAATGAGGCTGTGTCTTTCTGGAAGTATGTCCTCTATTGTGTGGAAAATGATTTCTATGAAAATATTCCACAGCCGTACACACCACATAATAATATATATAAGGCGACAACATATCAGCAGAATCACGCCAAAGTCTATGATGTTGTTATTGTTGCCGATTTCGGCGAGGAAGATGAAAACCTCAAAAATATGATCGCCGACTTCCGCAATATCTTCCCTTACGAAACCCGTGTTGTCAATATTCGCGAATATCCGTTTATTGGCGGCTGCCTCGGTTGCTTTAACTGCGCTTCCGACGGCAAGTGCATCTATGTGGATGGCTTTGACACATTCCTTCGTGAGAAGATCCAGACTGCCGATTCGATTATCTATGCCTTCAATGTGAAGGACCACTCGATGGGCGCACGTTTCAAAATGTATGATGACAGACAGTTCTGCAACGGTCACCGCACGGTCACAATGGGTATGCCGATAGGCTATATTATTGCCGGCGATTATTCGAAGGAAAATAATCTGAGAACTATCGTTGAAGCCCGTGCCGATGTGGGTCATACACCGATAGCTCACGTTGCAACCGACGAGGGCGAAACTCTCAAGGAGCTTGAAAAGCTTTCGTCGAAACTGTCTTACGCCCTTGAAAACAAAATTGCCCTGCCGCAGACATTCTATGGTGTTGGTGGTATGAAGATTTTCCGCGACCTTATTTATATAATGAGAGGTCTGATGAAGGCCGACCACGAATTCTATAAGGAAAAGGGAATCTACGATTTTCCACAGAAGCAGAAGGGCAAGATGCTTATGATGCAGGTCGTCGGCGCAATGGCGAATAATCCAAAGCTCCAGAAGAAGATGAAGGGCAAGATGATAGAAGGCATGCTGATGCCGTATAACAAAGTCATCGAAAAGGAAGAAAAGAAGAATAAGAAGTAAATATGTGGATAAAATAAGAGAGGGCGCAAGTCCTCTCTTTTGTGTATATAAAACTTTGTAGGGGCGGGTCTCAGTGCCCGCCCGCAATACTCGCCCATTGTTCCGCAGGTGCACCCATTCTTGCCTCCCCTTGCGAGGGGAGGTGGCACACGAATGTGTGACGGAGGGGTAGTCGACAAACTTGCTGATATAAATAAACTTACCCTTTTTTCCACAGCACACCCCACCTCTTGCCTCCCTTGTGTAAAGGGAGGGGGATCGCGATAAGCGGTGGAGGGATTGTAAATAGACTAAGAAGTATGAATAATCCAACCCCATTCTCCACAGGCACACCCTCATTCTTGCCTCCCCTTGCGAGGGGAGGTGGCACACGAATGTGTGACGGAGGGGTAGTC
>JAFSBG010000168.1 GCA_017441945.1 Clostridia bacterium | reverse complement strand
GGGAGGGGGACCATCCGCAGGATGGTGGAGGGGTTGTAACCACACGATAGCTATAAATCCGTAGGGGACGGCATTTATGACGTCCCGCGAACAAGGTACGCTGTGTCCTTACCAAAAACCTACAGACCATATTTTATATCACATAAAGAGGAAAAAATATGATAATACTTGCAATAGAAAGCTCCTGCGACGAAACTGCGGCATCAATAAGCCGCGACGGCAGGGAAATTCTTTCCGATGTTGTCTATTCCCAGGCCGATATGCACGCCCTTTACGGCGGTGTTGTCCCTGAAATCGCATCGCGAAAGCATATTGAAAAAATATCGCTGGTGGTGGAAGAAGCCATCGCAAAGGCTGGCATTAAAAAGAGTGAAATCGGCGCTGTTGCCGCAACCTGCGCACCGGGTCTCATCGGCGCACTTCTTGTCGGCGCAAACTTTGCCAAGGCGGCGGCACTTGCTCTCGGCGTGCCATTTATTCCTGTTCATCACATCAGAGGCCACATCTCGGCAAACTACATCGCATTTCCGGAGCTCAAGCCACCATTCATCGCTCTCGTAGCTTCGGGCGGCCATACTATTATTGTCGATGTTGAAGATTACACAAAGATGACTCTCGTGGGCACAACACGCGACGATGCCGCAGGTGAAGCCTTCGATAAAATCGCCCGCGTACAGGGCTTGCCATATCCGGGCGGCAAGATTCTCGATGAGCTTTCCCAGACAGGCGAAAGCGGCTATTATAAGCTTCCGCAGGCGGCTATCAAGGACCATCCTTATGACTTCTCATTTTCCGGCCTCAAAACTGCCGCTATCAATATTATCCACAACGCCCAGCAGAAGGGCGAGGAAATAAACAAGCACCATATGGCGAAGGCGGTCTCCGAAACGGTAGCCGATACAATCGTGCCGCGCGTGCTTCTTGCGGCAAAGAATCTCGGAAGAGATACAGTTGTTGCAGCAGGTGGAGTTGCGGCAAACAGCCTGCTCCGTGCCCGTCTTGAAGCAGGGGCAAAGAAGCAGGGCATAAAGCTTTTCGTTCCGCCACTCAGGCTTTGCGGTGACAACGGCTCTATGATTGCTTGTCAGGCATATTATGAATATATGGCAGGCAATACTTCTGACCCAGCCCAGAATTGCTTTGCAACGATGGCTGTCTCCGATTCTTTCTTCGAGGACAGATAAAATTTTCGCAAAAGACACAAATATACCATAATTTCATACTATAATACGATTTGAAACTATGCACCCTATAAAAGCCTCCCTTTGGCATATACCCCGCAAAACAGGTTTTGTGGGGACCCCATTTTCGGGAGGTGTCACGAAGTGACGGAGGGATCGAAGCTTTGATTACGAAGAATCTTTGTCTTCACATGGTTTTAAAATAAAAAACAACAACTTACATACGGAGGACAATGTGAAAAAATCCAGACTTATCAGCCTTGTGCTCTGCCTCGCTCTTGCAGTTACAGCGCTCGCAGGCTGCTCCAAGGCAGACGAAAAATACGATTTCAGCAAGCCACTCGATGAAAAGGGCATTTTCAAGGACATCGACTTTGCAGAAGTCGTTAAGCTCCCTGACTACAAGAACTTCAAGTTTACAGAAGGCACTCTTGAAGTTTCTGATGAAGACATCGAAACAAAAATCAACGAAATCCTTGCTCAGTACCAGGAAGCAAACGAAATCAAGGACAGAGCAGTTGAAGACGGCGACACACTCAACATCGACTATGTCGGCTCCATCGCCGGCACACCATTTGAAGGCGGCTCCACAGAGGGAGAAGGCACAGAAGTTACAATCGGCGTAACAAACTACATCGACGACTTCCTTCAGCAGCTCATCGGTCATAAGCCGGGCGAAAACTTCGATATCGAGGTTACATTCCCTGAAGATTACGGCAAGGAAGAGCTCAACGGCAAGGATGCTATCTTCAATGTTACAATCAATTCCATTCTTGAATATGTAAATCCTGAGCTTACAGACTCTTTCGTAAAGGAAAAGTTTGAAGGCACTTATGAAAATGTTGAAGATATGTACGAAAAGGTAACAGAAGATATCCTCAACACACAGAAGCTCAACGATGTGTGGACACAGTTCACAGAAGGCGCTGAATGTGTGGATCTTCCTGACGAGGTTTACCAGTTTGAAAAGCAGGTTCTTCTCAACTACTACAAGACAATGGCTGCTCAGTACGGCATGGAATTCAAGGACTATCTCACAGCTATCGGTGTAGCAGGCGAAGAACAGTTCATCATTCAGAATGCAGACCAGATCAAGGCAAATGCCGCAAATACACTTGCTATTCAGGCTCTTATGGTGGCAGAAGGTCTTGAAGTTACAGATGCAGACCTTGAGGAATATTTTGCAGAAGACTATTCCGCTCTTGAAGAAGCATACGGCAAGCCATATATCAAGCTTGCTATCATGCAGGACTTCGCAATGGAAAAGCTCCTGGAAAATATGCAGTAAAAAATCAGCTCCGCATAAGCGGAGCTTTTTTTATGTGAAAATATAGTGAAAATCAAATGAACTGCTTTAAATGCCTCCCTTGTCTAAAGGGAGGGGGACCATCCGAAGGATGGTGGAGGGATTGTATTTTATCCAATCCGCCGCAGGCACACACCTTATTCCTTGCCTCCATCAGAGAACCACCCCAACAAGCAGGCTTGTTGGGGACCCCGGTGGAGGTGGCATCGCTTTGCGATGACGGAGGGAGTGAAATCTCGGCAAATCCCATGAGATTCTTCGTTCCACTCAGAATGACAGCTCAATTATTTATCCAATGATCTCCTTCAGCATTCCGCCCAGTATTCCGATACCCCTCACAATTTCCTCCTTGGTCGGAGTTGAAAAATTGAGGCGCACCGCGTTGGAAAGGCCGTACTCAGGAATTAGGGTACTGCCCGGAATGCAGGCAACGCCGTTTTCGATAGCCTTGCGGACAAAAGGCTCGCTGTCCATTCCCTCAGGCAGATAAAACATAATGAACATACCGCCGTCAGGACGGGTGAAATGAATGTTTTCGGGGAAGTTTTTCTCCATTTCTCCAATCATCAGCGAACATTTTTCGCTGTACATCCCAACGATTTTCTCAATATGAGCGTCATAATCACAGCTTGTCAGAAATTCGTGGCAGATGTGCTGAGTCAGCGGCACAGTGTGAATGTCAGTGCATTGCTTGCCTGTGATAAGGCGAGGAATCAGCCCCTCGTTTACACACATAAAGCCGACACGCAGGGCAGGAGCGATAACCTTTGAAAAAGAGCCGCAGTAGATAACTCTGCCGTCTGTGTCAAAAGCCTTGATTAGCGGCACAGCCTCGCCTCTGAAACGGATATCGCTGTAAGGGTCGTCCTCAAGAATAACCACATCGTACTTGACAGCCAGCTCGTAAATCGCCTTTCGCTTTTCGAGAGAGGTTGTGATGCCGGTCGGATTCTGGAAAGTCGGAATTATATAAATCAGCTTTGTGTTGGGATTTGAAACAAGAGTTTCTTCCAGTTTCTGTAAATCCATGCCATCCTCTTCAAGAGGCACGCCCACAAGATGAGCGCCATAAGTGCGGAAGGTGTCCATGGTGCTCATGTAGGAATAACCCTCGCAGATGACCGTGTCACCCTCGTCAAGCAGACATTTCGCAACCAAATCTGCCGCCTGCTGAGCGCCTGTAGTTATAAAAATGCGGTCACGGTCAACGCCGTATTTGTCACGCATACGCTTTTTCAGCGTTTCGATAAGAGGAATATAACCCTCACTGGAAGCATATTGAAGCATACCGACAGGGTCTTTATTTAAAATGTCAGCGGCAATTTTCGTCACATCAGCCTTTGGAAAAAGGGCAGGGAAAGGGTTGCCGCCGCCGAAAGGAATCATTGAAGGGTCGTCAGCCAGCTTGAAAATCTCCGAAATGAGAGCATCGTCGACAGCCGATATTTTACGCGAAAGCTTAAAATCCATACAGCACCTCCAGGTTGTGTTTATACTATAAATATATCGCATTTCTAAAAAATTTTCAAGCATAATGTAGGGGAGGGTCTCTGCGCCCTCCCGCCGAAATATTCCAAACAAAAAACGGACACCCTTGCGGATGTCCGTCGTGAATTATACACCGAAAACCATAGCGCAGACGGCAAGTACGGCAACCACCACAATACTGCCGAAAATCAGCTTCAGTCTGTATTTCGGGTCTTTGTGCAATCCTAATTTATAGGAGTTGAATACCCATACAAGAAGAAAAACAATGGGAACGACATACAAAGCGGCACGCATGCCGGATTCAGTAAGAGGGAATCTCATAGTAAATCTCCTTTCTTGGTGTTAATGTTCTTTTTCCTGCCTCCCTCAGACGAGGGAGGTGGCATCGCTTTGCGATGACGGAGGGAGTGATTTTATTTAATGTGACTTGTCACACCGCAACGTTTGCAAAGCAAACATATCGCTCGCCGCAAGGCGAATATCGAGTGCGAAGCACATATTGCGCGCCGTGGCGAATATCACTGCACCAAAGGTGCAATATTTACTTATCCAGAAGTTCGTGTGTCATCTTGCCGAGAATGTCGATGCCCCTTACGATATCCTCGTCAGATGGAGTTGAGAAGTTGAGACGGAATGCATTGGAAACGCCTTCCTGAGGCATAAATGCTGCACCAGGCACACAGGCTACCTTTTTGCCGATAGCATCCTGCACGAATGGGGCGCTGTCGTAGCCTTCAGGCAGATAAGCCATGATGAACATACCGCCCTCAGGACGTGTAAATGTGACATCCTTGTGGAACTTCTTTTCCATTTCGCCGAGCATAAGTTCACATTTTGCCTTGTAAAGCTTTGCATTTTCAGCAATATGAGCCGCAAAGTCATATTTAGTCATATATTCATTGCAGATATACTGGAAAAGTGTGTTTGTGTGAACGTCTGTGCACTGCTTGCCGATAACCATTCTGCCGAAAAGCTCAGCGTCAACGCATACGAAACCAACGCGGAAAGCAGGAGCCATAACCTTGGAGAATGAGCCGCAGTAGATAACTCTGCCGTCTGTGTCGATGCTCTTGATAGGCTTGATGTCCTCGCCTGCAAAGCGAAGCTCGCCGTATGGATTGTCTTCCATAATGATTACATCATATTTTTTTGCAAGCTCATAAATCTTCACGCGCTTTTCCCAGCTTGTTGTAACACCAGTAGGATTCTGGAAAGTTGGAATGATATAGATAAAGCGGACATTCTTGTTGTTCTTGAGAGCTTCTTCAAGCTTTTCAATGTTCATGCCGTCATTTTCAAGAGGCACGCCAACAAGATTTGCCCCGTAAGAACGGAATGTGTTAAGACAGCCGATGAAGGAAGGGTCTTCGCAGATAACTGTATCGCCCTTGTTCACAAGACACTTTGTTATAAGGTCTGCAGCCTGCTGAGAGCCGCTGACTGTGAGGATTTCATTGTTGCCCTTTTCGATATCGAATCTGTCCTTGATATACTTCTGAAGAGTTTCACGCAGAGGGATATAGCCTTCGCTGATGGAATACTGAAGAACGGAAGAAGGATCCTCGGCGAAAACCTTCGCTGTGATTTCAGCAATTTCAT
>JAFSBG010000015.1 GCA_017441945.1 Clostridia bacterium | reverse complement strand
GTGCAACGATGTCAAGAGCTGTGTAGGAGCGTGGGTGACCTACGTGGAGACCTGCGCCCGATGGGTATGGGAACTCAACGAGAGCGTAGTATTTTGGGAGTGTGTAGTCGTTCTTGGCAGCAAATGCCTTGCTGTCCTCCCAGTTTTTCTGCCATTTCTTCTCAATGGCTGTGTAATCGTATTTCATATTAGAAAAACTCCTTGATGGAATAGTTTTGCTGTGTTGCTGCGCAACGCGATATGTGCTTTGCACGCGATATTTTTGCTTCGCAAAAGCGATATGTTTGCAGAACAAACACTGTGGTATCTGCGATGCGATTTATTAGGGCGGGAGGGCGCGGAGACCCTCCCCTACAAAATTATTTTTCGTGAGTTGGTTGTAGGGGCGGGTTTCCATGCCCGCCCGAGATTATTTTTATTAGTTAGGCTTGATCAGATTGGAAATATCGATTTCTGTGCCGTCTGCCCAGAGGCGTTCGAGAGCGAAAAGCTCGCGTGCGTCCTGTGCAAAGATGTTGACAACAACGGAGGAATAGTCTAAAAGCACCCAGTTGGATGTCACACCTTCAACGTGGTGTGGCTCTTCGCCAAACTGACGTGTGAGGTTTTCTTCGATGTGGTCAGCAAGTGCGCGGATGTGTGTGTTGGATGTACCTGTCATGATGACAAAGTAATCTGTAAGTGTTGTGTGGTTTTCAACACCGATAGCTGTGATTTCCACAGCCTTTCTTTCGTCAGCAATCTTGACGATGTTTTCCATAAGTTCTCTTGATGTCATATATTTTTCTCCTGTTTTGGTTAGGTTATTGTTGGGTTTGATGTCTCTCCCTCCACCGCTAAAGCGGTCCCCCTCCCTCGTCAGAGGGAGGCAAGTTAATAGGAAGAACATATTTTATAGTTTCTTGGCTCCCTCTGACGAGGGAGCTGGCACGCGTCAGCGTGACTGAGGGAGAGAATTTTTAACAGCCAGATCTATATATTGGCACACTCCCTCAAAATTTTTATCTATGTCCATATTGGAAATCCGCAGGACGATAAGATTCAGTTGTTCAAGCTTTTCTGTGCGTATGCGGTCTTTAAGCATAAATGATTCTTCATAATGCTGTGAGCCGTCAAGCTCGACAACAAGACGAGCTTTTGCACAGTAAAAGTCAGCGATGAATTCGCCCAAAGCCTTTTGTCTTTGAAAACGGACGGGATAACCGCGCAGAAACAGATACCAGAGCTTTCGCTCCCATGGAGTCATATTTTTACGCAGTTCTTTTGCGCGAGGGATGTTCGCTTTGTTATATTGAAGCATTGTGCATCTCTCCCTCCGTCAATCTTCGATTGACACCTCCCTCCTCAGAGGGAGGCAAGATATTCTTGTATTTTACGAGAACCATCCCGTGTTAGGCCGTCACACAGCAGGTGCCGCTGTTGTGTCCTCAGGCTCGATTACAGGCGCTTCTGTCGGTGCCTCAGTCGGGGCTTCGGTAGGAGCTTCTGTCGGTGCCTCGGTAGGTGCTTCGGTTGGTTCAGTATTTTCTGTAGGAGCTTCTGTTGGCGCCTCAGTTGGCTCAACGGCAGAAGTCGGCGCCTTTGTGGTCTCTTCTACCGGTTTTTCATTTTTTGGTGCTGATGTTGCGTATCCGGAGATATCCTTGAGATGAAGCTTAGTGATATCATCTGTGTATGGGTTTAAGTTTGCGTTGACAAATTCAAGAATTGCCGCTTCGTCAGGGATATAGTAGGACTGCATGTGGCCGAAATCAGCTTCATAAAGATACTTGTCATAGCCCGGCATTGTGCTCATGTGGATATTTTCGCCGTTCATCGTGATGGCACGCATACCGAACCATACGATTTCGGAGAGCGAAAGGTCGGTCTCCACATTCTTATAAACAGCGTCCCAGATATCGTCCAGCTGGAGAATCTTTGTCGGTGAAGCGAGCTGCTTTAAAACCGCCTTGATGAACTCCTGCTGAGCCTGGATTCTTTCGACGTCGCCGCCCGGATAGCCGCCCGATTCGCCCGAATTGCACTTTCTGAAACGGACAAAATGGAGAGCCTTCTTGCCGTTTAAGGTCTGCATACCAGGCTGAAGGTCGATGTGGAGGTCCTGAGTAGGGTCGTCATATTTCATGCGGACAGGCACATTGTATTTTACGCCGCCGATAGCATCGACGATTTCCTCAAAGCCCTTGAAATCGATGATGACATAGCGGTCTATCGGAATGCCTGTGACGCTCTTGACTTCTTTTTTAAGGTTTTCAATGCCCTTTGTAAAGCCGCTGTTGATTTTCTTTATCTTGCGGTCGGCATCGACAATAGTATCGCGAGGGATGTTCATGACGTTTACGATGCCGTTAGGCACATCGTAGGAAACCGCCATGATAGTGTCGGCTCTCGTCTTGTCCTGGTCGAGACCGCACAAAAGGAAGGTGTAATAATCCTCCTTGCGGCCTTCATGCTCTTCATCGTCATTTTCAATGCCGAGAGTAGGCTGGCCTTCGGAAGGCAGGATTATATTGCCCTTGTCGTCTGTCATAACCTCTGTGGAGTGGGTGGACACATCGGGCGGACGGATGAAAATATTGAACAGCAATGCTATAATGGCAACGGCTGCCAGCGCAATGCCGCCGAAAAGAATTGCCTGACGGCGCATGGCTTTCTTTCTTCTGCGGAGAAGACGAGCCTTGATTTCCTGTTCTTCCGGTGTGAGAGGGACAGGATTTTCAGTAGTTTTTTTGCTTGGCGAAGATTTGCCGCCGTATAATTTCATAGTTACACTTCCTTCTGAGTGGACCTTTCAAGCTGAGAAAGGATGGCGAGTGTGTTTGCGTGAGGTGTTGCTCCTTTCGAAGCGAGGTATTCGATATTGTCGGTGATGATGTCGAGGAGGGCGCTGTCGAGGTTTTCTTCAGCCATTTTGCGCCATAGCGGAGCTTTTTTCAGCTGAGAATCTCTGCCAACCTCGCATTTGTCGGCAATATAGATTATTTTTTCAAGGTCGGTCATGTTTTTTCTGCCGAGGGTGTGGTATTTTATGGCATTATAGATTTCATCGTCAATGCCGAAAATATCACGGGCAACTTCTGCCCCTGTGTCGGCGTGGAGACAAGGCTCCATATTTTCGACCGTGTATTCTAATATTATATTATACTTTTCAATTAAGGTCAACTGCTCAGGGGTACTTTTTTGCTTTGTGCAGTCGTGCAGAAGCCCTGCAAGGTAGCCTTTTTCCCCGTCGATACCATGTTTTTCGCAAAGTGTACGCGCAAGGTCAGCCACATTCATGGTGTGAGCCAGACGGGAAGGCTTGAGATTTTCTGTTAAATATTGGAGTATAGTGTTAAGCATAATGTTTTGGTTGCTGGCGCAACGCGATATATCTGCGTTGCAGATGCGATATATTTCTTCGAAATGCGATATATCCATAAATGGATGCGATATGTTCCTGCGGAACGTAGTGGTGTGACTTCGTCACAAATTAAATATACGGGCTACGCCCTTGCGGGAGGGCGCGGAGACCCTCCCCTACAGATTATCTTTCATGGATCAGCTTGTAGGGAATGGCGTCCTCGACATTCCGCATTATTAAATAGCGCCGCAGGCACCTTTGCTGCCATCAGGCAATTTAGCTGTGAAAACAATTCAGCTTGCGGAGCAAATTTAGCTGCGAAAGCAATTTAGCTTTTATTTATAAAGCCCGTTTTTTTCGATGTAGTCTGCGATGGATTTAGGGACGAGAGAGCTTGCGTGGGTGCGGATATCTGTGCTTGACACCTCAAGCACCTCGTTTTCCACAACTATAACATTGCCGCCCAGATGCTCCTCGATATTTTTCTTGTAGACAAGCATATTTTCCCGCTCGGATGCAGTTCTGCACAGAGCCAGCAGGGTGCAGTGCTTTAAAATCTCCTCAGGGCAGTACCAGTTTTCAAAAGTGCGGAGCATATCTGTGCCCATGATGAAATAAAGGCTGTCGTCTGGGTATTTGTGAGCTAAAAACGCAATCGTGTCCTTGGTGTAGCTCTTGCCCTCGCGCATAAGCTCGATGGCAGAGACCTCACAGCCGATTTCCTCAGCCGCCATATGTGTCATAAGTAAGCGCTGTTCGTTGTTGGCTGTGTTTTCAGGCAGGACCTTGTGAGGCGGAATATTTGACGGCACAAGAATAAGACGGTCAAGGTTTGCCGCCTGCATAGCGCTTTTCGCCGCCTCTATATGCCCCATGTGGGGCGGATTGAATGTGCCGCCGAAAATGCCTATCTTCATATTAGTCGATTTCGATGCGTGGGTTCTTTTCGCTTCTCTTGTAGATTACAAAGCGTGTGCCGATAACCTGAACAGGGTCAGCGCCAGTAGCTTCGCAAACGATGTCGGAAGCTTCTCTTGGTGTCATGAGAGCGTTTTCAAGAACGCGGATCTTGATGAGTTCGCGTGCTTCAAGAGCGTCAAGGAGCTGCTGGACGAGATTTTCGCCAACGCCGTCCTTGCCGATCTGGAAGATTGTATCGATGGAGTTTGCCTGCTTGCGCAAATTAGCGCGCTGTTTTGATGTAAGCATTAAGTTAGTTTTCCTTTCTGATGTTGATGCACGGCATCAAGCGATATTACGCTTCGCGTGCGATATATTTTTGTGAAAATGCGATATATCCATAAATGGATGCGATATGTTCCTGCGGAACGTAGTGGTGTGACTTCGTCACAGATTAAATAGACGGACTTCGTCCTACACCCCTCCGTCACACCTATCGGCGTGCCACCTCCCCTTAACAATGGGAGGCTTTGACTTAGCAAAATCCACAGGCTCCCCTGTGCAAGGGGAGCTGTCAATCGAAGATTGACTGAGGGGTTGTAACATTATTAAATAGCGCCGCAGGCACATCAATGCACGAAGTATCAATTCATGCACAGCTTGTGCAATTTATGCGTGAAACGCAATTCATTACAATGACTTTGTCATTGTAATATGCGGGCAGTGTTCGTCGTAGTGGATGTCGCCAAAGGCTGTGTAGCCTAATTTTTCATAGAAAACCTGCGCCTGGCACTGGGCATCGAGAGAGATAAGCTTGCCGCCCATCTCCTTCGCCTTGCTTTCGAGGATTTCCATGACCTTGTTGCCGTAATGCTGCTTGCGGTATTCCATTCGCACAGCGATTCGGCCGAAAATGAATTCGCCATCTTTTTCGCCTTCAAACATACGGGCAACGGCGATTCCATGTCCGTCATCCTCTGTCATAAGAAGATGCCAGCAGGTGTCGTCGATTTCGTCAAATTCTGTGGAAAATTTCTGCTCCACAAGGAAGATTTCCTCGCGGATGGCTCTGCCCTCGTCATAAAGGCGCTTTTCAAAATAAATCTTCATTATTTAAGACCGCCTTCTTTGAGATAAAGTTCCATTTTGCCCTTGAAAATTTTCAGCGCATTGGCTCTGTGGGAGATTTCGTTCTTCACAGCCTGTGGAATCTGGGCGAAAGTCGCCTTGTGAGCTTTCACATAGAAAACAGGGTCGTAGCCGAAGCCGCCGTCACCCATAACTTCCCGTGTGATTACGCCCTCGCAGTAGCCTTCAGCGGCAATAGTGTCGCCATTGGGGAAAACACAGGTGATAGCCGAAACAAAGCGGGCTGTGCGGTTGCCGTCATCCACATTTTCCATATTTTTCAACAAAAATGCCACTCTGTCCTCGTCTGTGCCCTCGCAGTAGCGAGCCGAATAAACGCCCGGCGCGCCGTCAAGGGCATCGACAGCAAGACCGCTGTCGTCAGCGATACATGGGAGGCCGGAAGCCTCCATGCCGCACTTTGCCTTGATGTAAGAGTTTTCAGCAAAAGTTGTGCCTGTTTCCTCAGGGTCGATGTCAAGCCCCATATCGCGGAGCGTGACACATTCAAAGCCAAGGTCAATGAGGATAGCCGAAAGTTCCTTCAGCTTTTTCTGGTTGTTTGTTGCGATGAGAAGCTTATTCAAAAAGGTCACCCACAACTTCCTTCTGAGCCTTTACAAGCTCATTGATGCCCTTTTCAGCGAGAGCGTAGAGAGCGTCAAGCTCCTTCTTACTGAATGGTCTGCCTTCGCCTGTGCCTTGAACTTCGATGATGTTGCCCTCGTCGTCCATTACATAGTTGCTGTCGACAGCCGCATTGGAGTCTTCAGCATAGCAGAGGTCGAGATGAGCTTCATTGCCGATAATGCCGCAGGAAACAGCCGCAACATAGGAGAAAAGCGGGATTTTTCTTATAAGTCCCTGGTCGCGGAGTTTTGCGAGAGCTAAAACGAGAGCCACAAAGCCGCCTGTGATGGAAGCGCATCTTGTGCCGCCGTCAGCCTGAATAACGTCGCAGTCGATAGTGATGGAGCGTTCGCCGAGAGCGTCAAGATTTGTGACAGAGCGCAAGGAGCGGCCGATAAGGCGCTGGATTTCTGCGCTTCTGCCGTTGAGCTTGAGCTTATTGATATCGCGGTTAGAGCGTGTGTGAGTTGCTCGCGGGAGCATGGAATATTCGGCTGTAACCCAGCCCTTGCCTGTGCCCTTGAGGAATGGAGGCACAGATTCTTCAACGCTGGCTGTGCAGATAACTTTAGTGTCGCCGCATTCGATGAGGCAGGAGCCTTCTGCGTGCTTTGTGAAGTGTGGTGTGATTTTTATTGGGCGCATCTCGTCAAGAGCGCGTCCATCAATACGTTTTGACATGGTAGTGTTTCCTTTCGTGAGGAATGGAATTGTTCCGCATAAAGCGGAAGCGATATGCACTGTTGGTGCGCGATATATAAATGCGATATATCCACGAGTGGATGCGATATGTTTGCAGAGCAAACGCTAAGGTGTGCTGCGCTATTGGATAGGCGGTGCGTCGAGGGCGCCGCACCCTACACAGATTGTGCGTAGGGGCGGGTCTCTGTGCCCGCCCGCAGATAATGTAGGGCGGGGGCTTTCCCTCGCCGAATTACAGAGTAAGGCTTTATCTAAACCACAAGCTTTCCTGCCATGCGCAAGGCGTGGAATGCCTACGGCGTCAACTTTTGTGATTTACCCCATTGAACAGGTTCAATGGGGACCCCCGAATGATTAAATAGGCACGCGGACACTCGTCCGCGAGTCGGGCATTCGCCCTCTCAAAAGTTGCAAAAACTGCAAACGAAAACGGGGTCCCCGGACAGCCTGCTGTCTGGGGTGAGAGTCAGGCAGTTTGATCACCAGACCACATGGGGTTGGCACCCCTTTGGAAACCCCATTTTACAAGGTGTGCCTACGGCATATTGGGCTATTAAATAGGAAACAACCCCTCCGCCCCGTTGGGGCACCTCCCCTTGCACAGGAGAGGCGTGTGGACTATTCTACTCAAAGAATGCCTTGAGGAAGTTTTCCGGTTCGAACTCCAATAAGTCATCAGCCTTTTCGCCGACGCCGATGAACTTGATTGGAATATTCATTTTAGCCGAGATAGCCGCGACAACGCCGCCCTTTGCTGTGCCGTCAAGCTTTGTTACGACAACGCCGGAAAGCTGTGTTACAGCGCCGAACTGTTCAGCCTGGCTGAGAGCGTTCTGGCCTGTTGTTGCATCTACAACGAGGAGAGTTTCCTTGTCTGCGTCAGGCAGTTCGCGGTCGATGATTCGGTTCATCTTTTCAAGCTCGCGCATGAGATTCTGCTTGTTGTGCAGTCTGCCCGCTGTGTCGCAGATAACAACGTCAACACCTCTTGCCTTTGCCGCTGTGATGCCGTCAAAAATAACGGCAGCAGGGTCTGCGCCCTCACTGTGACGGACAATCTGCGCGCCGCAGCGGTCTGCCCAGATTGTAAGCTGGTCGGCAGCAGCCGCTCTGAATGTGTCAGCCGCAACAAAAAGGACCTTCTTGCCTTCCTGTGTCAGCTTCTGGCCGATTTTGCCGATAGTTGTAGTCTTGCCAACGCCGTTTACGCCGACAACCATAATGACAGATGGCTTTGTTGTCAGCTTGAGGGAGTTGTCGAGAGTCATCTTGTTTTTGAGAATGTCAACGAGAGCTTCCTTGACCTGAGCTTCGCTTTCAAGCTTATCAAGCTTGGCGCGCTCACGGAGCTCGTCGATGATTTCCTGGGAAAGGGAAGCGCCCAGGTCGCTCATGATGAGGGCGTCGAGAAGTTCTTCAAGAAGGTCCTCGTCAACCTCGCGGAAAACAGCGAAAACGCTGTTGAGAGCAGAGTCGATGTTTGCCTTTGTCTTGGCAAGACCCTGCTTGATTTTATCAAAAAATGCCATTGTTTTCTCCTTTATGGGGAATTGAATGAGTATACTGTAGGGGCGAGCATTGCTCGTCCGGTATTACGGAATGAATTGCACAGGAGAGGCTAAAGGGCTTGGTTGTAGGGGCGGTGCCTCTGTGCCCGCCCGCTTACAGAGTAAAGTCGTTATAAAATCGAAAGATTCCTCGCCACGCGCAAGGCGTGGAGCGTCTTCGACGACTTCTTTATGCTTGCACAAAAGAAGCAAAATGCCCAAACTGATCCACGCAGTTTGATCACGGGACCAAGGGCTGCGCCCCTGGACCTCTTGTGTGTGAGGCAAGCTCACATTTAATAGACGCTCTTCGAGCGGGTGATTGCCTTACGGCAATCGAGGTGTCTCCGACGGATTGAATAGGGCTATTTCAAATACTCGAAAATTCACGCAAAGGTGACAGAAAAAACTTCTGTCACCTTGCAGGAATAATTGTTGTTGATTAAATAGAATAGACGCCCGTTGGGCTACACCTCATCCACCATCTTCGATGGTCCCCCTTCCCCTCAAGGGGAAGGCTGAGAGGTGCTTTGCACCACATAATTATTCGCCGAGGAAGTCCTTGCGAACGCGGAGATATGCTGCAACAGGGTCTTCCTGAGCTGTGATAGGACGGCCGACAACGATAAAGTCTGTGCCGATTTCACGAGCCTTCATAGGAGTTGTAACGCGAGCCTGGTCGCCCTTGTCGCCGTCCGGGTAACGGATGCCAGGAGTTACTGTCTTGAAGTCAGTACCGCAAGCCTTCTTAACGATTTCAGCTTCCAGTGGGGAGCATACTACGCCGTCAAGACCAGCCTTCTGAGCGTTCTGTGCATAGTGAGCAACAACGTTTTCAATCTTTTCAGGAATGAGAAGGTCGCGCTGCATTGTTTCTTCGGATGTGGATGTAAGCTGTGTAACAGCGATGAGAATTGGAACTTCTCTGCCTTCAGCGCCTTCGATAAGGCCCTGCTTTGCAGCTTCCATCATAGCAACAGTACCGGAAGCGTGAACATTTGTCATGTCAACGCCAAGACGAGCAAGGTTTGCCATAGCCTTTCTTACTGTGTTTGGAATATCGTGGAGCTTGAGGTCGAGGAAGATCTTATAGCCCATAGCCTTGATTTCACGAACGATGTCAGGACCTTCGCCGTAGAAAAGTTCCATACCGATCTTTACATAAGGGTTAAGACCTTCGAATTTCTTGAGGAAGTTGAGAGTTGTTTCCTTGTCCTTGAAGTCACAAGCGATGATTACGTCACGCATGGTAGATTTCTCCTTTTTGTTTATTGGCGCAAACGCCAGCGATATGCGTTTTACGCGCGATATATTTCTTTGAAATGCGATATATAAATGCGATATGTTTGCAAAGCAAACGTAAAGGTGTGATGGATTATGTAGGGACCGACGTCCCCGGCGGTCCGTATTGTAGGGGCGAGCATTGCTCGTCCGTTTATAGAGTAAAGTCTTTATAAAATCGAAAGCTTTCTCGCCACGCGCAAGGCGTGGAATGCCTACGGCGTGTTCTTTTGGCCGCCCAAAAGAACCAAAAACTGCAAACGAAAATGGGGTCCCCGCAAAACCTGTTTTGTGGGGTGAAAGTCACGCAGTTTGATCACCAGACCACAGGAGCACCGGGGTGCGACCGGCGGCGAGTGCCGCCGCACTTATTTAATTTTGCGGGGTCCCCGAACGACCTGTCGTTTGGGGTAAATTAAACCCCTTTGGAAACCCCATTTTACAAGGTGTGCCTACGGCATATCAGGCAATTAAATAGGGTTCTCTCCCCCCGTCACTGCGTGACACCCCCCTCGTCAGAGGGAGGCAAGGGGGCTTTGCTTGTAGGGGCGAGCATTGCTCGTCCGGGAGCTTAGTGTGCCTTGCCGATGATATCGGAAAGCTTTTCGATGCGGTATTTTTCCATAACCTTTGGAAGGTCATTGATAATATCGCGGCAAGCGTAAGGATTTACGAGATTCTGCGCGCCGACCTGTACAGCAGATGCGCCAGCCATCATAAATTCGATTACGTCTTCGGCAGTTGCGATGCCGCCGATGCCGATGATTGGAATCTTGACAGCTTCATAAACCTGATATACCATTCTCACAGCAACAGGCTTGATAGCAGGACCGGAGAAGCCAGCCATCTTAGTAGAAACGATTGGCTTGCCTGTCTTGAGGTCGATTCTCATGCCGAGCATTGTGTTGATGAGAGAAATACCGTCTGCGCCGGCTTCTTCACAAGCCTTTGCGATAGCAACGATATCGGTTACGTTAGGGGAAAGCTTCATGAATACAGGCTTCTTGACAGCCTTCTTGACTTCGCGGCATACCATAGCTGCATTTTCAGCAGATGTGCCGAAAGCCATACCGCCTGCCTTTACATTAGGGCAGGAGATATTGATTTCAAGAATACCAACCTGGTCTTCCTTGTCAAACATAGATGCTGTGTGCACATATTCATCGACAGAGAAGCCGGAGATATTTGCGATAACCTTGTCGTTATAAAGCGGCTTGAGCTTTGGAAGCTCGTTTGCAATTACTGCGTCGATGCCAGGATTCTGCAGGCCGATAGCATTGATGATGCCGCGCTCTGTTTCAGCGATTCTTGGCAGCGGATTGCCGTAGCGAGGGTCCTTTGTAGTACCCTTAAGGCTCATGGAGCCTAAAATATTAAGGTCATAGAAGCGTGCAAATTCATATCCGAAGCCGAATGTGCCGCTGGCAGGGATGACAGGATTTTTAAGGGTGAGGTCACCAAGTTTAACTTCCAGCTTATTCATCAAATGTTACCTCCTCTGTCAGCATTACAGGACCTTCAACGCAGATGCGCTTATAGCCTGTGAGAGTCTTGCAGGAACAGCCCATGCAGCCGCCGAAGCCGCAGCCCATGCGAGCTTCAAAGGAGAGCTGACCAGGGATGCCTGTTTTGTGGAGAGCCTTGAGCATTGGCTCAGGACCGCAGGCATAGAAATATTCGATGTTCTTGCCTTCCATAGCAGTTGTTACAAAGCCCTTTATGCCGTAAGAGCCATCGTTTGTTGTGACATAAACTTCGTCACAGACAGCTTTGAACTCTTCTTCGCAGAAGACCTGATCCTTGTAGCCGAAGCCGAGAACAGCGATAACGTGCTTGCCCTCTGCCTTGAGCTTCTTAGCCATAGCGTAGAGAGGAGGAACGCCCACACCGCCGCCGACAACAGCAACATTCTGCTTGTCCATTACAGTATAGCCGTTGCCGAGACCCATGAGGATGTCCAGCTTTTCGCCTTCTGCCATCTTGCTCATCTGCTCTGTGCCCTTGCCCACTACCTTATAGATGATAGTGAAGGACTGCTCATCCCAGTCGTGGATGGAGATAGGTCTTCTGAGGTAAAGACCGTCGAGCTGGATGTTTACAAACTGGCCGGGAGCTGTGATAAGGCTTGTATCGCCTGAAAGCACCATCTTGAATGTGTCTTCAGCGATTTTTACATTGGATTTTATTGTGTAAATCTGAATATGATCCATTTTGTTATGTTTCCCTTTCATAATAATAGGGTTTGTTGGCGCAAGCGCCAGCGATATGCGTAAAACGCGCGATATATAAATGCGATATATCCGTAAACGGATGCGATATATTTGCATAAGCAAATGTTGTGGTATCTGCGATGCTATTGGATAGACGGGCTGCGCCCTACACCCCTCCACCATCTTCGATGGTCCCCCTCCCCTTAACAATGGGAGGCTAATAAGTTTTTTGCCTCCTTCGGGTCGAGGGAGGTGGCGGCGAAGCCGTCGGAGGGAGCGAAATTTATTTAATCCGTTGCGAAGAAACACCACACTTATTCACTTTTCACTATTACTTTTAACTTTACGGCAAAGTCGTATAAATACACTCATGCGGGCGGAGGTCGTCCGCCCGCTGTTAAGTTGTCATTTTACAACCCCTCCACCACCATTCGGTGGTCCCCCTCCCCGATAACGGGGTCCCCGCAAAGCCTGCTTTGTGGGGCATGTTCACAGGGGAGGCTATAAGAGACGTGTTTAATTTAATAATTATGCATCAATTGTGCTGATGCCGATTGTGATTTCTTCGAGAACATCGAGGAGAACAGATACTGTATCAAGGCTTGTGAACATTGTCACATTGTGTTCAACAGCATATCTTCTCATAAGGAAGCCATCTGTGGAAACCTGATCTTCTTCACCGAGAGTATTGATGATGTAGGAGATATGGCCCTGCTTGATGGATTCTAAAACTTCGTCACTGCCCTGGCTGATCTTCTTCTTTACACGAGTCTTGATGCCGTGTTCCTTGAGGAACTTAGCTGTGCCGCTTGTAGCTTCGATATTGAAGCCGAGGTTATAGAATCTCTTGATAAGTGGGAGAGCAGCTTCCTTGTCAGGGTCAGCAATTGTAGCAAAGAGTGTGCCGTAGTTTTCAACTCTGAGACCGGATGCCTTGAGAGCCTTGTAGAGAGCACGGTTAAGGGAATCGTCATAGCCGATTGCTTCACCTGTCGACTTCATTTCTGGGGAAAGTGCTGTGTCAAGACCGCGGATCTTAGCGAAGGAGAAGACAGGAGCCTTTACATACCATCTCTTCTTTTCTGTGCCGAGACCTGTTTCGTAGCCAAGCTCCTTAAGGCTCTTGCCGAGGGAAACCTTAGCTGCAATATTTGCGATTGGGTAACCTGTCGACTTAGAGAGGAATGGAACTGTTCTGGAAGAACGTGGGTTAACTTCGATAACATATACATCTTCGTGTTCGTCAACGATGAACTGGATGTTGAACGGACCTACGATGCCGATAGCCTTACCGAGACGGATTGTATAGTCAACGATTGTATCCTTGACCTTCTGGGAAACCGAGAATGTTGGGTATACGGAGATGGAGTCACCGGAGTGAACGCCTGTGCGTTCAACGTGTTCCATAATACCAGGGATAAATACGTCTGTGCCGTCGCATACTGCGTCAACTTCAAGTTCCTTACCGGAAATGTACTTGTCAACGAGAACAGGGTGCTTTGCGTTGATGGAAACGGCTGTTGTAAGGTATCTCTTAAGCTCTTCGTCAGAGTTTACGATCTGCATAGCTCTGCCGCCGAGAACAAAAGAAGGACGAACGAGAACAGGATACTTGATAGCGTTTGCTGTTTCAAGACCTGCTTCGATAGTTGTAACTGCCTTACCCACAGGCTGTGGAATCTGAAGGTCTTCCATAAGCTTTTCAAAGAGCTTTCTGTCTTCAGCTCTTGCGATAGCCTTTTCGTCTGTGCCGAGGATGTTAACGCCGAGACGCTTGAGGTCTTCGGAGATGTTGAGAGCTGTCTGGCCGCCGAGAGTTACGATAACACCCATTGGCTTTTCATGGTCGATAACAGCCATAACGTCTTCCTGTGTGAGAGGCTCAAAGTAGAGCTTGTCGGAAGTTGTATAGTCAGTGGAAACTGTTTCAGGGTTGCAGTTGATGATGATAGCTTCATAGCCTGCTTCTCTGATAGCCCAGATAGCGTGAACTGCGCCGTAGTCAAATTCAACGCCCTGACCGATTCTGATAGGACCGGAGCCTAAAACGATAACCTTTTCTCTATTCGATACGATGCTTTCATTCTGTACGCCGTATGTGGAGTAGAAGTAAGGAATATCAGACTTGATGGAGCCTGCACAGGTGTCGATGACCTTGTAAACAGGAACGATGCCGTTTTCCTTACGGACGAAATAGATTTCGTCAGGAGTCTTGTTCCAGAGCTTTGCGATAAACTCATCAGCGAAGCCCATCTTCTTAGCTTCAAGAAGCACCTTTTCACAGCCGACATTAGCCTTGAGAGCCTTTTCCATGTTTACGATGTTGAGGAGCTTGTCAAGGAAGAACTTGTCGATCTTTGTGTGTTCGTAAATTGTATTTACAGAAGTGCCGCGGCGGAGAAGCTCTGCGATAGCAAAGATTCTTTCGTCAGTTGGGTTGTCGATAGCTTCGATGAGCTCTTCCTGAGTAGCGTCGTCAAACTTCTTGTGCCAGATATGGCAAACGCCTGTTTCGAGAGAACGCATGGATTTGAGGAGGGATTCTTCAAAGCTTCTGCCGATAGCCATAACTTCGCCTGTTGCCTTCATCTGTGTGTTGAGAAGCTTGGAAGCGGAGTCAAACTTATCAAATGGGAAGCGTGCAACCTTAGTTACGATATAGTCGAGAGAAGGCTCAAGGCAAGCCGGTGCGTGAGCAAGCTGGATTTCGTCAAGTGTGAGACCGACTGCGATGAGAGCGGAAACCTTGGCGATAGGGAAGCCGGAAGCCTTGGATGCGAGAGCGGAGGAACGGGAAACACGTGGGTTAACTTCGATTACATAGTAGTCGAAGGAATAAGGGTCGAGAGCGAACTGAACATTGCAGCCGCCTTCGATGCCGAGAGCTCTGATGATCTTGAGAGCAGCGGCTCTGAGCATACCCACTTCTTTATTTGTGAGCGACTGGGAAGGAGCGACAACCATGGAGTCGCCTGTGTGAACGCCGACAGGGTCGACATTTTCCATGCAGCAGATAGCGATGGCTGTGTCGTTCTTGTCGCGCATAACTTCAAATTCGATTTCCTTGTAGCCGCGGATAGATTTTTCAACGAGAACCTGGCCTACAGGGGAAAGCTTGAGAGCGTTGTCAGCAAGCTCTAAAAGCTCTTCGTCATTGTCAGCAAAGCCGCCGCCTGTGCCGCCGAGAGTAAATGCAGGACGGAGAACAACAGGATAGCCGATATCGTTTGCGATCTTCTTTGCTTCTTCAACAGTAGTAGCGATTTCAGACTGTGTTACAGGCTCGCCGATTCTGAGGCAGAGATTCTTGAAGAGCTCACGGTCTTCAGCTTCTTCGATGGAATGGAAGGATGTGCCGAGGATTTCAACACCGCATTCTTTGAGAATGCCCTTCTTTGCAAGCTGCATTGCAAGGTTAAGACCTGTCTGGCCGCCGAGGGATGGAACGAGAGCGTCTGGACGTTCTGTTCTGATGATACGAGCCACAAACTCAAGGTTGAGTGGTTCCATATATACTTTGTCAGCGATATTTGTATCTGTCATGATAGTAGCAGGGTTGGAGTTGATGAGGATAACCTCATAGCCCTGCTCCTTGAGTGCGAGACAAGCCTGTGTACCGCTGTAGTCAAATTCGGCAGCCTGTCCGATTACGATAGGACCGGAGCCGATGACAAGGATTTTCTTAATATCTTCTCTTCTTGGCATTGTTACTTATCTCCTCTCATTTTGAACTGCTTCATCATATCTGTGAAATCCTTGTAGAGATATTCAGCATCCTGGGAGCCTGGGCCGCCTTCAGGATTGAACTGAGCTGTCATAACAAAGTTTGCTTCATTCTTTACGCCTGCAACAGACTTGTCAAGAACATTTTCGAATGTTACCTTGAGACCTGTACCCTTGAGGGATTCGCCGCATACTGCGTAAGCATAATTCTGAGCTACAAGCTCAACCTTGCCTGTTGTGAGATTTCTCACAGCGCCGCCGCCTCTGTATGCGTTATTAAGCTTATATGTCTTAGCGCCCTGGGAAAGGCAGATGATCTGATGGCCCATGGAAACACCGAAGATAGGCATCTTGCCCCAGAGAGCCTTGACGATTTCAATTACATTTTCATTCTTTTCAGGTGCGCCCGGGCCGCCGCCGATGAATACGCCGTCAGCTTCGAGGTGAGCGATTTCTTCAAGTGTAACTGATGGAGGAACGATAGTCACATTGCAGCCAACATTGTTGAATGCTCTGATCATGCTGTTCTTGATGCCGCAGTCGACAGCTACTACATTATATGTGTAGTTAGGTGTTCTCTTGTGCCACATCTTCTTGCATGCAACAACGGAAACAGGGTTTTCGCAAGGAACGTGAGCTGCGATCTTCTTGAGAGCTTCTTCCTTTGTTGTTTCCACGTCTGTGATGATGACCTTCATAGCGCCTTCGTCACGGAGCATGAGTGTGATAGCGCGTGTATCGAGACCGGAAATGCCTGGGAGACCGTATTCATTCATAACATCGGAAAGTGTTCTTGTGAAACGGTAGTTGGATGGCTTGTCGTTGTAGTCACCGACGATAAGACCGCCCATGTTAGGTGTCTTGGATTCAAAATCTTCGTCTGTGATGCCGTAGGAGCCGATGATAGGATATGTGAGCACCACCATCTGTCCGAAATATGCCGGGTCACTGATAAGCTCCTGATAGCCTACCATGCTTGTGTTGAAGACAGCTTCGGAAATCATTTCAACGTCAGCGCCGAAGCCGTGACCGATGAACTCTCTGCCGTTTTCAAACACGATTTTTTTCATCTTATTCATATTTGTAAACCTCCTTGCCTGCAAGTATTGTATTTAAGACTCTTCCCTTGACTTCCATGCCGTCAAACGGTGTGCATTTGCCCATGGAAACGAAAGTCTCAGAGTCGATCTTGTAAGTTTCTTCTGTATCGAGGATAACGATGTCTGCCTGTGCGCCTTCCTTGATTTCATATTCAACGCCGATAATCTTGCCTGCGTTTGTCATAAGCTCAAGAAGAGTTTCAACAGGAATATTGTGCTCCATGCAGAGCGCTGTATAGGAAACTGCGAAAGCTGTTTCACTTCCTACAATGCCCATTGCGGAGTTTGCAAGCCCCTTGGACTTGTCAGATACCGAATGAGGAGCGTGGTCTGTTGCGATGCAGTCGATAGTGCCGTCTAAAATGCCGTTGAGGATAGCTTCTCTGTCGGAAGCATCACGGAGCGGAGGATTCATCTTGAATCTGCCGTGGTCCTCTGTGATGTCTGTGTCGCAGAGAGCGATGTGGTGAGGTGTAACTTCGCATGTTACGAAGGAGCCCTTCGCCTTTGCTGCGCGTACAGCTTCAATGCTTTCCTTTGCGGAAATATGGCATACATGGTATCTTGCGCCGTACTTTTCAGCGAGAGCGATGTCGCGGATAACCTGACCGTATTCACATTCAGAAACGATGCCCTTGTGGCCGTTTACCTTGGCGTAGATGCCGTCATGGATGTAGCCGCCGTTGAGGAGAGCTTCATCTTCACAGTGAGCCGAAACAAGAACCCCTGTTTCGCCTGCGATCATCATGACCTTGTCCATCATTTCCTTAGTCTGAATGCCCTTGCCGTCGTCAGAGAAGCCGACAACGTAAGGCGCGATGTCAATGATGTTTACGATTTCCTTGCCCTTTTCGCCGATTGTAATGGATGCGAACGGGAAGACGTTGATGCATGCGTCCTTCTCGATAAGGTCGAGCTGATACTGGACATTTGCCACTGTGTCAGGCACAGGGTTGAGGTTTGGCATAGGGCAGATAGTTGTGAAACCGCCCTTTGCAGCGGCTGCAGTACCTGTCTTTATCGTTTCCTTGTGCTCAAAGCCGGGCTCACGGAGATGAACGTGCATATCAATGAAGCCGTGGGAAACGATCTTGCCGCTGGCATCGATCACTTCGCCCTTTTCCTCAAGACCGGGGGCGATTTTTGTGATTTTGTCATTTTCAATATAAATATCGGTGTTCACAAGGCGTCCGCCCATGAAAACCTTGCCGTTTTTGATAGTTAACATATTAGTCCTCCACAGCTCTCTTGAGAACAGCCATTCTTACGAATACGCCATTAGACATCTGCTTGAAGATACGAGCCTTGTCGCATTCAACAACTTCGTCAGCGATTTCAACACCTCTGTTGAATGGAGCAGGGTGCATGATGATGGCGTGTTCCTTCATCTTTGCTACGTTTTCAGCTGTAAGACCGAAGTTCTTGTGGTATTCGTCCTTGTCGAACTGAACAGAGCCGTCGTGACGTTCGTGCTGAACACGGAGCATCATAACGATGTCGGAAGTTGCGAGTGCTGTTTCAAATGGTTCGAAGTTCATGCCTTCTTCCATGAACATATCAGGGCCGGATGTAACAACTTCCATGCCGAGACGGCGCATTACTTCAAAGTTTGTGTGAGCAACACGGGAGTGGGCGATGTCACCGCAGATGCAGCACTTGAGGCCTTCAAACTTACCGAATTCCTGACGGATTGTGAGAAGGTCGAGGAGCGACTGAGTAGGATGGTTGCCTGTGCCGTCGCCTGCGTTGAGGATAGCAGCATTGACATGGCCGAGGAGCTGCTTATAGTATTCCACTTCAGGGCTTCTTATAACAAGAAAGTCACATCCAATGGCGTCAAAAAGCTTTACTGTATCGTAGAAGCTTTCCTTCTTGTTCATTGAAGATGTGGCTACATTAAAAGAAACAACCCGCACATTAAGCTTTTCCTGCGCAACATTAAAGCTGTACTGTGTACGAGTTGATGATTCAAAAAACAAATTTGCGGCAATGCGACCGCTGAGATCACACTTCAAAGTGCCATCACAAAAGCCCTGTGCGTCGTCAAGAATCGCATTGATTTCTTCGATAGAAAGATCTGCGAGAGTAAGTAAATGTTTCATATATCCTCCCTGAATTTATAGTTAAATAATTTATTCATATTTATCTGACTTATTATATCACAAAGCCGCCATAAAATCAATAAAAGTTGAAAATAAATTGATATTTATTTGAGAAAAAATTTTTACAGCGGAAAATTGGCATAAAATGCAGGAAAAACAGGGGCTAAAATACCCGAAAAATCCCTGACACTATTCCCACCCATACATTATAACATATAAAAGGAAAAATTTCCCCATAAATTTTCAATTTTGGCAATTCATACAATAAAATTTGTAGAAAATGCATAGTAATAAATATGTCATCTGCGATGACGCGATATGTTTGCGGTGCAAACACTGTGGTGCCCCAACGGGGCGGGGGGATATAATTATACATCGCACCGCCCCCTGCAACTATTCTTTCGTGGTCAATAGTAGGGGAGGGTCTCCGCGCCCTCCCGCGGGATAAGTTACAGGTAATAGTGAAAAGTGAAGAGGTAAGGTGTGACTTCGTCACGGATTTAATAGGTTTTACCTTTCCGTCACACTTCGTGTGCCACCTCTCCTAAAAATAGGAGAGGCAAGGATAATTGTAGGGTGCGACGCCCTCGGCGCACCGCATTATTCAATCCGTCGGAGACACATCTCATAAAAGCCCCCCTTGCCTAAAGGGGGGATGT
>JAFSBG010000167.1 GCA_017441945.1 Clostridia bacterium | reverse complement strand
TTGATGAAGATATCAAAAAAGCGAAGATAACTTTATATGGGTCTTTTGCCGAAACAGCCAAGGGGCATGGTACAGACAAAGCGATTGTAGGCGGACTTCTGGGGCACAATCCTTCTGATGTCGAAAATCGTCGAAGCCTTGAAATTGCCCGTGAGCAGGGAATGGAATTTTCTTTTGAAGAAGCACAGGAGCCTCGTTATCATCCTAATTCGGTTCGTATCGAGGCAGAAGGTGTATCGGGTAAGACGATAAATCTTCGAGGCTCATCTTTGGGTGGTGGCGCGATTATGATAAACACTCTCAATGGGTTTACCATCAACACACCATGTAATCAGGATACGCTTGTTATAATACATCTCGATGTATCGGGTATTCTTTCGGCAATTACAACGATAATGTCATGGGCAGGGTATAATATAAGCAATATGTCGCTGACGCGAACAAAGAAAAACGGTGATGTTGTATCACTTATCGAAACCGATGTTCCAGTTGCTGAGGACACGGTTGATATGCTTCGCAAGACAAAAAATGTTATTCAGATAATTAAAATTCCTAAGTTTTAAGGTGGGAGTATATGTTTATATCAGGTATTGATGCTCTTATAAAAGATTCAAATGAAAAAGATAAGCCTGTATGGCAGCTTATGATGGAATACGAGTCTGATTCCACAGGTGCCACTATTGAAGAAATATATGGCAGAGTGGCAGAGATATATAAAGTAATGAAGGCTGCCATTAAAAATGGTATAGATGCTGATATCAAATCCGTCAGTGGACTTTCGGGAGGCGACGCAAAAAAATATAATCACCAGATTGAAAAAGATGGCAGTTTGCTCAGCCATTTTCAGTCCAAAGCTATAGCGTATGCTCTTGCGACATCTGAGCATAATGCAAGTATGGGTGTTATTGCCGCAGCTCCGACAGCAGGTGCATCAGGTATTCTGCCGGGAGTGCTTGTGGCAGCGCAGGAAGAGTTTGGTTTTGACGATGATACAGCAGTTAAGGCGCTCCTGACAGCATCTGCTATTGGAACGGTTATCGCTATCCGCGCTACTATTTCGGGCGCACAGGGTGGCTGTCAGGCAGAATGTGGTGCAGGTGCAGCTATGGCTGCAGCCGCAGTTATCTATGTTACAGGCGGCACTTTTGAAGAATGTGCCAATGCGGCTACACTTGCTTTGAAGAACTGTCTTGGTCTTGTGTGCGACCCGGTTGCCGGTCTTGTTGAAGTGCCGTGTGTTAAAAGAAACGGTATGTTTGCATCTATTGCAATTACAGCGGCAGATATGACGAGGTCGGGAATTAAAAGCTTTATTCCACCAGATGAAGTCATCGATGCAATGTATCAGATCGGTATTACAATACCGCCTTCATTGCGTGAAACGGCTAAAGGAGGGCTTGCGGTTACTCCGACAGGTAAAGCTGCATCAAAAAGAATGCATAGTCTGTAAAATTAAAGCGTATGGGAAATCTCATACGCTTTTTCTTTTTCTCAATGTATTATTGAAAGTAAAAAGGTCAATAATTATATCAGTAATTTATTGGGAGAATACAATGCAAGGAAAAGTTGAAATTTGCGGTGTAAATACATCGAAATTGGCTGTATTGAAAAACGATGAAACTATGAAATTGCTGATAAAGGCAAAATCAGGTGACAAAAAGGCGAGAGATGAGCTTGTTGCAGGAAATCTGAAACTGGTACTGGCCGTTTTGCAGAAATTTACAGGTAGAGGTGAGTCGTCCGATGATTTGTTTCAGATTGGCTGTATAGGGCTTATAAAAGCAATAGATAATTTCGACCCCATTCACGGAGTAAGGTTCTCTACCTATGCTGTACCGATGATAATTGGCGAATTGAGAAGGTACTTGAGAGACAATAGCTCTGTCAGGGTCAGCCGTTCGATGCGAGATAATGCATATAAGGCATTGACTGCAAAAGAGGAGTTTATTGCTAAAAATCAGCGTGAGCCGACACCTGATGAAATTGCAAAAATGCTTGGACTTAAAAGGGAAGATGTGGTTTTTGCTCTCGACGCAATAGCTGATCCCGTTTCACTATATGATCCGATTTATCAGGATGGCGGTGACACAATTTGTGTTATGGATCAGATTCGCGACAATACAAGTACAGACGATAACTGGATTGAGCAGATTTCCATAAAACAGGCGGTAACTGACCTTGATGACAGAGAAAAACGAATTCTTGCTTTGCGCTTTTATGACGGCAAAACTCAGACAGAAGTTGCAAAAGAGATAGGCATTTCACAGGCTCAGGTGTCAAGGCTTGAAAAAGGAGTTCTTGATAAAGTAAAAAGACGATTGAGCTGATTGTATTATTGCTGTAATAATGGTATAATATCATTATGAAATGAAGGTGATATTATGAAGAAATTATATCTTATTGGCGGCACAATGGGTGTTGGCAAAACAACAGTTTGCCAGGAAATGAAACATACGCTTGATAATGCAGTATTTCTTGATGGCGACTGGTGTTGGGATGCCGATCCGTTTATTGTTACAGACGAAACAAAAGCCATGGTAACAGACAATATTTGCCATATACTCAATAATTTTATTAAATGCAGTTCCTACAAAAATATAATTTTTTGCTGGGTAATGCATGAGCAGAAGATAATTGATGATATATTATTCCGCTTAAATACAAATGGATGTGACGTGAAAATTGTTTCACTTATCTGTAATGCTGAAGAACTTGTAAAACGACTTCAGAATGATATTGATGCAGGTATTCGCCAAGCTGATATAATTGAAAGAAGTATCGCAAGAATACCACTGTATGATAATCTAAAAACCATTAAAATTGATACAAACAACAAATCTGTAAATGAAATTGTCGATGAAATAATCAGAATATAAAAAGAAAAGCTCCTATGATAACATAGGAGCTTTTTCTATAAAATATCTTACTTCTTGAGGTACTTATTGCGGAGATATTCGAGGAAGTACTTTTCTGTGAGTTCTTCGCCCGTTGCGTTGACGATGAGTTCCTTTGGTGTGTAAGCAGAGTTACCATACTGGTGGATATGTTCATAGAGGAAGTCGTTTACTGGAGCAAAGTTACCCTTTTCCATCTGAGCGTAGAGATCAGGTGTCTTTTCGAGCATCTTGTGGAGAAGCTGACCGCCGTAAACATTACCGAGTGTGTAGCTCTGGAAGTAACCAACATGACCGGAAGCCCAGTGAATATCCTGAAGAACGCCTTCCTTGACATTCTTTGGTCTCATGCCGAAGCATTCTTCATACTTTGCATCCCAAAGTTCCATGAAGTCATCTGTCTTGATGTTGCCGTTGAAGAATTCCTTTTCTATTTCAAAACGAATGATTGGGTGGAGGCTGTATGTAAGTTCGTCAGCACCGATACGTACAAGACTTGGAGTTACCTTGTTAACTGCCTTATAGAAGTCTTCAACACTTACATCCTTGATTTCAGGGAAGTGCTTGAGAATTGTTGGATATGCGTACTTGATGAATTCATAGGAACGACCAACCATGTTTTCATAGAAGCGAGCCTGACCTTCATGCATAGCGCCGCCTACGCCGCCCCAAACGCCGCATTCAATAGCTCTTGGGTGAGAACCGTAGTTGTAACGACCGTGGCCGCCTTCGTGGAGCATTGTGAACATGCCGCCCCATGGATCACCGCGATAGGAGATAGCGATACGGCTGTCGCGTGGACCAACACCTGTGCACATACCGTGAACTGTTTCAGAGTCCTTACCGCAGTCATAGTTAAAGCCTGTGAGAGTATTTACATCATAAGCCATATCTCTGATGCGCTTTGTTTCGACCTTCATTCTGACCTTGCTGTCATCGATAGCAGCGTGTTCATCCTTGATCTGGTCAAGAATGTCCTTGATACCAACCTTGAGAGCAGCGAAGATTCTGCCAACTTCTGCAGTATCGATACCCTTATCGACAGAGTCACAGAGTACATCGAATGGATTTGCGTGAGGATTGATAGCATTTGCAACTCTCATCTTGAGGTCGAAAAGACCCTTGAGTGTTGGCTTGTAAGCTTCAAAGCTGTTGATCTTGATGCAATCCTGCCATACACGCTGAGCTTCAGCAGTAAACTTTCTCATTTCAACCTGAAGTTCGTCAGGAATCTGAACTGCCTTTGTATATCTTTCGATAAGGTTCTTTACAGCAGCCTTTTCGTAGATATCTGCGAATGCGGAATCATCGAGTTCCTTGAGTTCGCCAACGAGCATTTCTGTTTCCTTGCTCTTGAGGATGTTGAGAGCGTGCTTTGTGAAATAGCCGCTTACTTCGGAGCGATATGGCTGACCTTCCTTGGAAAGACCTTCCCAGATATCCCAGCTCATAAGACCCTGGATACTGTCGTAATAACGCTGTTCTTTAACGATTTCAATAGCGCGTTTTACCTTTGGATTTGACATTGCTAATACCTCCGTCTATATTTTTTATAAAATAATTTTTAAATTAAAGCATGTGCTTTGCAAAGAACTTGAATACCTTCTTCTGATAATACTTATCAACAGAAAGAAGGTGATGCTTATTAGGCATGATGAGGAAGTCAAAGTCCTTATCTGCCTTGATGAGAGCATCTACAAGACGCATTGTAGCAGCTGGGTGTACGTTGTCGTCAAGTTCACCGTGGATGAGAAGGAGAGGACCCTGAAGCTTGTCTGCATCAAATTCGGAGTTCTGAGCCTTCCATACTTCTGCATCATATTCGTTCATGAAGCGTTCGCTCCAGCCGGAAATGTAGAGTTCCTGCATGTGGTTACCGCCGGATGCCATAGCGCACTTGTAAACCTCAGGATATGTTACCATACACTTGTAAGCTGCGAAACCGCCGCCGGAGTGACCCCATACAGCAATCTTGTCGCCATCCATAAATGGATATTTTGCACAGAGATTCTTGAATACTGCAACATGGTCTTCCATACCGCAGCAGGAGCCGACATTCTTATGGCAGGCATCGTGGAATGCCTTGCTTCTCCATGGTGTGCCGTGACCGTCAACAATAACTACGATGAAGCCGAGCTCTGCAAGACTGTTGAGATAGCCCTTGTTGATAAAGTCGTAATAGTTTGTAGGAGTATTTGCTCTCTGATTACCGCCGTAATAGTAGTCCATGATTGGATACTTCTTCTTAGGATCAAAGTCGGAAGGGAATACCATGATACCATAGATATCTGTTTCGCCGTCAGCGCCCTTTTCCTTATAAGACATTGCATAAGAGATACCCATTGCATCGAGAGGTCTGATATCAGCTTCAAATACTGTGGAAATATACTTGCCATCGATATCTCTGATAACTACCATTGGTGGTTCGTCAGGATTGGAATAGTTATCGACAAGATACTTTCCGTCAGGAGAGAGATTTACATAGTGTTCGTGCTCGTCAGGTGTGAGAATCTTAAGGTCACCTGTTTCCATATCACAGGCATAAGCCTTCATCTTATATGGAGAGCTGTATTCTTCATAGCCTGCTGCTGTAAGATAGATGATCTTCTTTTCATCGTCAATACGGAGAATCTGGCGAACATTGTAATTACCGCTTGTGATCTGCTTTCTGACCTGCTTGCCGTTTACATCGTAATCATAGATATGGAAGTAGCCGTCACGTTCGGAGATCCAGA
>JAFSBG010000166.1 GCA_017441945.1 Clostridia bacterium | reverse complement strand
TGTTGTCAACAAGGGCAGAAACACTCCTGTCCATCCGTCTTTAGGGCATTTTGACGATACATTAGCCAATTATCTCACCTATTACTATGCCGAAAAGGGGGAAAACTTTGTTTTCCGCGCTGTTAACCGTCTTGACGGCAATACTTCTGGGCTTATGATAGTTGCCAAGACTTCCCACACTCACAAGGTGCTGGGCGAGCAATTACACACCAACAAGTTTGAGCGCACTTATGAGGCTGTTGTCTGCGGTGTACCGAATCCGCTTTCGGGCACTATTGATGCGCCTATCCGCCGCAAGGAGGAGATGGAGCTTATCAGAATCGTCTCCCCTGACGGGCAGAGGGCTGTCACCCATTATGAGACTGTCGGTACTTATGGCGATTACAGCCTTGTTAAGTTGAAACTGGAAACGGGGCGCACTCACCAGATTCGTGTTCACATGGCGCACATCGGCTGTCCTGTTGCAGGGGATTTTCTCTACGGCAAGGAGGAGGAAGGGCTTATCGACGGCCACGCTCTCCATTCAAAGACGCTCACCTTTGCCCATCCGATAACAGGCGAGATGATGCATTTTGAGGCCGATATTCCTGAGGATATGAAGCGGATACTGGAATTGAAGTGATAAATCACATTGAATAGGTGACAACCCCTCCGACGGCTAACGCCGCCACCTCCCCTTGCACAGGGGAGGCTTTTGTTTTGGTTGTAGGGGCGGGTCTCTGCGCCCGCCCGCGGGATGTCGACAAGCGCCATCCCCTACGGGTTTGTGCGTAGGGGCGAGCATTGCTCGTCTTTATACGGGAGAGCAAGTCATTTCAATATTCAAAAATAAAACATAGTTTTGTCACAATTCTATTGTACTATATAGGTGTTGAAAGTAGTTCATACGTAACTACCAACCATACCATCCCCTATAAAACAAGCACAGAAAGCACGGTTCTCCCCCTGGACCGTGCTTTCACCCTTTTATGGGGATTGTACGATTGCGGGAGGGCGCAGAGACCCTCCCCTACTGGATTATATGCGGGACGTTCGTGAACGTCCCCTACGAGATTGTGCGATGGCTTTGACAAAAAAGGCTCTCCGTGATGGAGAGCCTTTTATTGTGCTTATTTTACTGTTCGTCGAAGTAGGAGAGAACAACTTCTGCGAAGATTGGCTTGCCCTTATCCATGGAGGAGATGGAGATCCATTCTTCACGAGTATGAGCGCCCTTGCCTTCGTAGATACCAAAGCAGACAGCTGGGATGGACTGAGCGAGCCATACGTTGCAGTCTGTGGAGCTTGCGTGAGCCTTCATTTCAAAGCCGTGCTTTGCTGCGATATCTGTAACCTTCTTTGTGAGAGCGGAGTTATCGAATTCAGCTGCGCATGGTCTGTCACCGAGAAGTTCAACTTCAACGCCGATGCCGTAGTTCTTGAATGCTTCGATTGTGGATTCGAACATCTTATCCATAATTTCGAGAGCAGCCTTCTTGTCAGAGCGGTATTCATAGAGGAATTCGCAGTTCTGAGCGATTGTATTTACAGATGTACCGCCGTTGATGATACCGACATTGTATGTTGTTCTGCCGATATTAGGCACCTTGAGGCTGTAGAGAGTTGTGATAAGTGTGGAAGCATAGAAGATAGCGTTGCGGTTGCCGAATGCGCCGTAGGAGTGGCCGCCTTCTGTTGTGATCTTGATGTTGTAGCGCTTGGAGCCAACAGCGTCATTGCAGATGCCCTTGAAGCCGCCGTCGATAGCGAGAACTTCCTTGACTCTGCCTGCATAGTCCTTGAGAATCTGGCGGGAGCCCTTGAGGTTGCCGAGACCTTCTTCACCTGCGTCAACAACGAAGAGGATGCCCTGATTTGGCTTGAGGTTATTTTCTGTTACGAAACGAGCCATATCCATAACTGCGATTGCGTTAGCTGTGTCGTCGCCTACGCCAGGGCCGTGGATTTCGTCGCCGTCGATGTAGATAGGCATTTCTGTCATATCAGGGAAAACTGTATCGGAGTGACCCATGATAACAACGAGGTCATCGCCTTCTGCGTGGTATGGGTAAACAACGTTGAGAGCGTCGTCAATGTAAACGCCCTTTGCGCCGAAGGATTCCATATACTTCTTGCAGTATTCTGCGCGGAGTTCTTCGTGGTTGGATGGAGCTGGGATTTTAGCCATTTCAACGATCTGGTCGATGAAGCGCTGTCTGTTTTCGTCCATGTAAGCCTGAGCTCTTTCGAGTAATGTAGCCATAATAATATTGTCCTTTCAGATTTGTAGAATTTTATTTTAGTTAAGAGTTGCGGTGGATTGAATAGGTAACGACCTTCGGTCTACACCTCACCACCGCTTCGCGGAGCCTCTCCTCAAGGAGAAGCCTTTATAAGCCTTCCCCTCGAGGGGAAGGTGGCAGCCGTAAGGCTGACGGATGAGGTGTCACACCACTACATTTGCAACGCGAAGCGTTATATCGCATCACCTGTGGTGATATTACAATACAGATTCTGTCTTGCCGGAGATACCTGCGCAGGCAAGAGTCATAAGGAATGCGTGCTGGATGCCCTTATATGCGCCTTCGATGCGGAACTGTTCGTCAAGAGTATGTACCTTGCCGTCGAAGTCGCTTCTGCCCATACCGAGGCAAACTGCAGGAACACCTGCGCCGATAGGCATATTTGCGTTAGTTGCACCGCCCTTCATAAACTCAGGCTCAAAGCCGAGATACTTGATTGTTTCATAGTCAGCTTCAACGATAGGGTTGTGCTCATCGAGAGTACCTGCAGGAACATCAACATAGTACTTCTGGTCGAATGTGATAGTGTCCATGCCCCAGCGAGCTGTTTCTTCGAAGCAGGCTTCAGCGAGGATAGCGAGAATCTTTCTGTCCAGCTTGTTGAGTTCTTCCTGAGAATTGGAGCGGATATTGTATTTGATAGTAGCCTTCTGAACGATAGCGTGGATACCGGCATCGTTGCCTGCGTGGAAGTTGGAAACGCAGAAAATTGTCTTAGGATCTTCAGGAACCTGAAGATTTGCAATCTTTGCAACTGCGCGAGCCGCTGCATTGAGAGGGTTAGCAACCTTGCCGAAAGCGCCCATTGCGTGGCCGCCCTTGCCGTAGAAGTTAGCTTCGCAAGTCTTCATACCTGTAGCCTGATAAACGATACCGCCGACTCCGCCGCCGTCGATGTTGATATAGCCGTCGATGTCAGGGTTATAGCTCATAAAGTCACGGATGCCGCCGAGACCGCCCATACCTTCTTCACGGGCTGTACCCATAAAGATGATGTCGCCTTCTGTCTGAATATTCATAGCGTTGAGAACGCGGATAACGCCGAGAACTGCAATACAGCCGCGAGTATCGTCACCGATACCAGGGCAGTGGATGATGCCGTTTTCAATCTTGACTTCCTTTACAGAGCCGCGTGGGAAAACTGTATCCATATGGCCTTCAACAACGATCTTCTTGCCGTTACCTGTGCCCTTGCGAACGCCGATAGCGTTTTTATATTCGTCAACATGGCAGTCTGTGAGACCGAGAGCCTCAAACTGCTTAACCATCCAGTTTGCTCTGTCGAGCTCGTCGCCTGTCGGAGCTTCGATGAGTACAAGCTCACACTGCTGCTTGATCTGAAGATCTTCTTCGTTCTTGATGAACTCAAGACCGTTCTTTACTTCTTCCATTTCAGTAATGGCATTGATAATGCTCTTTACCTTATCAGATGTTACATAAGACATAAGATTTTCCTCCCGGATTTTATTTATTTTCAATAATTACATTATAATATATCGTGCCTGAAATGTAAATATTTTTTTCTTTTCAAGCTCTCAATCGGCATTTCTCACAAAAACCTGCCCTTGACTTTGGTGAAAAATATGGTAGAATATTATTTGCAAAGCATATTATTTAATGTATGGAATATGAATGTATCACCGATGGTGATGCGATATAACGCTTCGCATTGCAAACGTTGTGGTGTCTCTGACAGATTGAAAACAATCCCCCAGTCACTGCGTGACAGCCCCCTTAACTTAAAGGGGCCTTTGGCTTTTGCTGTTTCAAAGCCTCCTTCTCGTAGAGGGAGGTGGCGGCGTAAGCCGTCGGAGGGAGCGAACCTGTCCAATGCACCCTCGATCCCGCAATTCTCAACTTCAAAAAACGGAGGTTTTTACACCATGCCAATCTGGTTAGCAATAATTATGGGCATTGTGCAGGGCTTTACAGAGTTTCTGCCTGTGTCATCTTCGGGGCATCTTGCTCTTGTGCAGAACATCGTCGACTTTGAAGCTTACATGAGCTCCCACATCGTCTTTGACATCGCCCTTCACTTAGGCACTCTCGTCTCTGTCGTTATCGCATTCTGGGACGACATCAAGTTCCTCTTTGTTTCGGGGCTCGACTGGGTGCGTCACGGCTTTAAAATCGAAAAGCACGAGGGACGAAACACAGTTTTCATGCTCTTTATTGCAACTCTCCCTCTCGTCATTGCATATCTCGTCAAGGATTACATCGAAGCGGCTTTCCAGAATCCTGTGCTGATTGGCTTTGCCCTTCTTTACACAGCAGCTATTCTTTACATCTCCGACAAGGTCAACGGCGGCAAAAAGACGGGCGGCACTATCACAATCAAAGACGCTCTCGTCATCGGCATCATGCAGATGATTGCCGTGCTTCCGGGCGTTTCCCGCTCTGGCTCCACTATGACGGCTGGTCTTTTCACAGGTCTCAAGCGTGATTTCGCAGTCAAGTTTGCTTTCCTCCTCTCCATACCTGCCGTGCTGGGCGCAACTGTGACAAGCATTCCTGACGTGCTGGCTATGACATGGACAGGAAATGACATACTGACATTCCTTATCGGCATTGTCTGCGCGGCTGTTTCGGGATATTTTGCAATTTTTATGGTGCGTAAGATTGCCGCAAGCAAGAACTTCAAATATTTTGCCTACTACTGCGCCTGCGCAGGTACCCTCGCAATAATCCTCGGTATGATGGGCATTATTTAATTGAATATGATATAAAAGACACTCCATATCTCTCCTCCCAGCCTCCCCTGTGAATTTACCCCAACAAGCAGGCTTGTCGGGGACCC